>CAYTBD010000019.1:0-15227 GCA_964435755.1 uncultured Rhodobacterales bacterium | reverse complement strand
TCATGCCGGATTTCGGCACGGCGCGCTGCGACTTCCCCGGCGGCTCCGCCGAGATGATGTTCGCGAGCGTCCAGAAGATCCTCTCGCTCCCCGACGCGACCCGCATCTTCGTCGGCCACGACTACAAGGCACCGGGGCGCGACGACTACGCCTGGGAATCGACCGTGGGCGAGCAGAAGGCGAAGAACGTCCACGTCGGCGCCGGAAAGTCGAAGGACGAGTTCGTGAAGATGCGGACCGAGCGCGACTCGACGCTTGGCATGCCCAAGCTCATCATTCCCTCCCTTCAGGTGAACATGCGCGCGGGGCAGATGCCCGCGGAAGACGACAAGGGCGACGTGTTCCTGAAGGTGCCGGTGAACAAACTCTGAAACTCAGCTAGCGGACTTACCAATGGAACAAGACTGGATCTGGGGACTGGTCGGAGGCGCGATCATCGGATCGGCCGCCGCCGTGTACCTCCTCGTCAACGGACGCATCATGGGGGCGTCGGGCATTCTCGGCGGGCTCGTCGACGGCTCGGGCCGCTCCACGTGGCGCGAACGCGCGGCCTTCATCGTGGGGCTCGTCCTCATGCCGATCGCCTTCGTGCCGCTCTACGAAGACGTCGACACGCACCTCACCGACAACATGGTGGCGATCGTCGCCGCGGGCCTGCTCGTGGGCATCGGCACGCGGATCGCCAACGGCTGCACCAGCGGGCACGGCGTCTGCGGCATCTCGCGGCTGTCGCTGCGGGGGATCGTGGCCACCGTCTTCTACATCTTCGCCGGGGGCGTGACGATCGTCCTGTTCCGGCATGTCCTGGGAGTGATCTGACATGCGCGCATTCTTCGCTTTCGTCGCCGGCAGCCTGTTCGGCGTTGGCCTGCTCGTCTCGGGGATGACCGACACCACCAAGGTGCAGGGCTGGCTCGATCTCTTCGGAGACTGGGATCCGACGCTCGCCTTCGTCATGGGCGGCGCGATCATCCCGATGACGATCGCATGGGCGGTCACGCGCGGCCGGCAACCTGCGCTCGGAGGGCAGTTCCCGGCACCGCCGAAGGCCGAAATCGGGCGCAAGCTCGTGATCGGCTCGACGCTGTTCGGCATGGGCTGGGGGCTCGTCGGGCTCTGCCCGGGCCCCGCCATGGCGTCGCTCAGCTATGGGGGGATCGGCGGCCTCGTCTTCGTCGGATCGATGATCCTGGGCATGCTCATAGCGCCCACGCTCAACGCGAGGCTTGACGCCGTTCCCGCGGCGACCTGATATGACGGCCATGGATATCAGACCGCTTTCGGAAGACTTCGCCGTCTCGCCCCAGATCGAGACGCATGACCTGGCCGCCCTCAAGGCGGCCGGGTTCAAGACGATCGTCGACAACCGGCCGGACGAGGAGATCCCTCCCGATGTCGGATCCGAGGCGATCCGCGAGGCCGCGGAGGCGGAGGGCCTCCGCTTCGTGATGAACCCGCTCAGCCACGGCGCGCTCACGATGGACCACATCACGACGCAGGGTGAGGCACTGGACACCTCCGACGGCCCCGTCTTCGCCTATTGCGCCTCCGGAAACCGCAGCGCGATCCTCTGGGCACTGTCGCAGGCCGGCAAGGTGCCGACCGACGAGCTGATCGCCGCGGCGGGGCGCGCGGGCTACAATCTCGAACCGGTCCGTGGCGAGATCGACCGGCTGGCCGGGCGCTGACGGCTAACCGCCCGCGTCGGGAAGAGGCGGGAGCCCGGGCGCATCCGCAGGGGCGTCGAGCTCCGGCAAGCCGGGAGGCGCCTGCCCGTCGAACTCCGTCCGGTCGGGCTGCGGGGACAGGGCCTGCGCCGGGCCTCCCTCGGGGCCGTCTGCGTCGGCAGGCCCGAGGATGCGGACGGCCCTCTGCCCCTGGCTCTGCCCCAGATGCGCCCGCGACACCGGATGACCGAGCGGCGCCTCGAGCATGATCCGGCGGACGGACACCCCCTCCAGACCGAGCAGTTCCCCGGCCTCGAGCGCCATCACCCGGGAAAGCGGCACCTTCACGCGGCAAAGGACGGCGTCGATCTGCGCGGGGAGCGGCAGCAGGGCCGCGCGCAGCTCCGACAGGTCGAGCCCCCGCGCCCGCCGGGTGTCGTCCTTCGGCGCGAGAACGCGCAGCACTCCCGTCCGCCGCCCGCCGCCGAAATCGAGCTCCAGCCGGGTTTCGCGGAAGGCGCCGTCATCGAGGCCCAGCTGCACGGCGCGGGCATCGGGGAAGAGCCGCGCGCAGCACAGCGCCACGCCGCTGTCCGGCAGCGCATCGGCCACCGCCGCGAGCCAGTCGTCGATCACATGGGATACCAGCGCGAAGTCGGTGGAGGTGCCCGCCCGTCTCTCGCGCCGGGAGGACGAGACGCGGCCGGTCGTCTGCACCTCCATGAGCGCGCCCAGAACCGCCGTGTCGAGGATCGCGAGACCGCAGACCGCGCCGTCACGCGACAATCCGAGCAGCAGCATATCCACGTCGAGACCGGAAAGGGCACGGGTGAGCGAGGTCTCGCCCTCCTCGACCGAAAGAACGGCCAGTTCGAGGCCCAGCCCGTCTTCGGCCACGCGCGGCAGGATGCGCCGCCACGCTTCGGCGCCGCCGATCCGCGCGCTGCCACCGGCGGCCGAGCGGATCTTCCGTTCGAGGACCGGATGAGTCGAAGGTTCCGTCAACGTGACCGTCCGCCTGCCTGCACCACCCGGCGTCATGCCACGTCGGCGTAAAGGTTTCGTTGACGGCCATCAGGCCGCGGCCCGGCGCGCCTTCGGCAGGACCACGCGGAACGCCGCGCCGCCCTGCCCCGGCAGATAGGAGATCGAACCGCCGAGCTTGTCCATGATCTCGCGGCAGATCGCGAGGCCGAGCCCCGCGCCTCCGGCGGCCCGCGTGTCCGACAGGCGCGAGAACTTCTCGAAGATCACCGACTGCTTCGCGCGCGGGATGCCATCGCCGTTGTCGACGAAATCCACGGTCACCGCATCGCCGGCGCCGCTCACCCGGATCTCCAGGTCGGGCTCTCGCGCGGCGCAGTACTTCTGGGCGTTCGCGATGATGTTGATGAACACCTGAGAAAGCCGGTCGGCATCGGTGGTGACGAACATGCTCTCGGCGGCCTTCGTGCGACGGATCCGCATCTGGTCCGTCTCGCCGTGCCGCGCGGTGGCCGCGAGGGCGCGGTCGATCACCTCGCCGAGCCGGACGTCCTCGAGGCGCAGGGACACCTGCCCGTTCTCGAGTACGCTGAGGTCGAGCAGGTCGTCGAGGAGCCGCGTCAGCCGGCGCGACTCGTCGTGGATGATCCGCGAATAGCGCATGCGGTCTTCGGGCACCATCGAGTCGCCCGCCATCAGGATCTCCGAGAAGGCCCGGATCGAGGTCATCGGCGTGCGAAGCTCGTGGCTGATCTGGCTGAGGAACGCGTCCTTCTGGATCGAAAGCTCGGTGAGCTTCTCGTTGGCCTCCCTCAATTGCCGGGCGGTGCGTTCGAGTTCGGACGACTTGGCCTCGAGCTGGCTCGAATATTCCATGATCTGAGCGGCTTCGTCGGCGACCTTCATCAGATCCTGCACCGAAACGGTCGTGCCGCCGGTGATCTGTCCGACCATGGCATGCGCGGTCGCCGCGCCGACCGACCCGGCGAGCCGGCGTTCCAGCGTCTGCAGGAAGGCCGGCGTCACGTCGGGCAGATAGCCCCGCTTGCCCTGCGCCTGCGCGACCGACTGGAACAGCGCCTGCGCCTCCCGGTTTCCGAGGATCCGCTGCGCCATGACGAGAAGATCCTCGGCCTCGGCCACGCTTTCGCCCCAGCCACGGGTGCTGTCGCTGTAGCGCCAGACATTGACGAAGCTCGCGCCCTGCAACCGCTCGAGCGGTTTCGGGAAGGTCACGAGGGAGCCGAGGATGAAGGCTCCGGTGTTGAGCGAGATGCTCCAGATCACGGTGTGCACGAGCGGATCGAGGCCCTCGATCCCGAAGAGCGCCTGCGGACGGAGCAGGCCGATGCCGAACGGACCCTCGGCCATCGTCGCGGCGGAGAGGACCGCGCCGGAGCCGAAGCTCGGCAGGAAGAAGGTGTAGGCCCAGACGACGAAACCGACGGTCAGGCCCAGAGCCGCGCCGATCCGGTTGGCGCCGCGCCAGAAGATGCCGCCGATCAGCGCCGGGACGATCTGCGAGACGCCGACGAAGGAGATGAGGCCGATCGCGGCGAGCGCCGCCCCGCCGCCCGACATGTCGTAATAGGCATAGCCGAGCGCGAGGATCGCCGCGATCGTCAGCCGGCGGGACAGAAGCACGATGTTCCTGACGTCGCCGGGGTCGCTCCCCTTCTCGCGGCGGACGCCGAGCCAGATCGGCATGACGATGTGGTTCGACACCATCGTCGAAAGCGCGATGGACGCCACGATGACCATCGAGGTCGCCGCCGAGAAGCCCCCGAGGAACGAAAGCATCGCCAGTCCGTCCTGCCCGTAGGCGAGCGGAACCGTCAGCACGAAGGTGTCGGGGTTGGTGCCTGGCGGCATGGCGGCGAGCCCCACGACCGCGATCGGCACGACGAAAAGGCTGATGAAGAACATGTAGAGCGGGAACGCCCAGGATGCGGTCACGAGATGGCTCTCGTCGGTGTTCTCGACCACGAGCACATGGAACATCCGCGGAAGACAGATGAACGCCGCCGCCGCGACGAAGGTCAGGGCGATCCACCGGTCTCCCTGCAGCCGCCAGTCGGCGATGGGCGACGCCGCGATCTGCTCCAGCGTCGCCGCCGGCCCGCCCGCCACGGCGAAGACGACGAAGAGGCCCACGGCGACCAGCGCGATGAGCTTGACGACCGCCTCGACGGCGATCGCCATGACCACGCCGTTGTGCTTTTCGTCGACATCGAGATTGCGCGTCCCGAAGATGATCGTGAAGAGCGCGAGCCCCGCCGCGACCCAGACCGCGGTGACGTCGAGCGATCCCCGGGCGTCGCCTCCGGCGCCCGGCGCGAAGACCTCGAAGGCGAGCGTGACCGACTGGAGCTGCAGCGCGATGTAGGGCGTTCCCGCGATGACCGCGAGAAGCGTGACGAAGACGCCGAGCATCGGCGACTTGCCGTAGCGCGACGACACGAGGTCGGCGATCGACGTGATCCGCTGGGTGCGGCCGATCCGGACCAGCTTCCGGAGGATCGTCCACCACCCGATCAGCACGAGCGTCGGGCCCAGATAGATCGTCACGAATTCGAGCCCGGACCGCGCCGCGTAGCCGACCGCGCCGAAGAAGGTCCAGCCGGTGCAGTAGATCGACAGCGAGAGCGTGTAGACGACGGGCGACCGGAGCCAGCCCGCCTGACCCCGCTCGGCGCGTTTCTCGGCGGCGAAGGCCACGAGGAAGAGAAGACAGACATACCCGAGACAGACCGCGAGTATCAGGTTGAAGCTGAGCACGGCTCAGCCCTCCGCGGCCGGGTCTTCGGCGTTCTTCTCCCACGCCGTCGATCTGCCGAGGCTGCGCGACAGGATCCATGACCCCGCGATCAGGACGAGCCAGACGGTGAACAGATAGAGAAGCCCCGTGGAGGTGGCGGCGTCGCGCCACAGCAGCGGCAGGAAGAAGAGCAGGATGCCGAGCCACGGCATCAGGCGCGCCGCATCCATGAGACGCCGCTGGCGGTAGGTCCGCCGGGCGAGAAACAGCGGCTCCTGCGGCTCGCTCATCGCGGGACGAGGTCCCTGACCGACTCCAGCACCTCGTCGTTCGAGAACGGCTTGGTCATGAAGCGGCTCACGCCGTACCGCTCGGCCAGCTCGCGGTCCTTGGTCTGCCCCCGCGCCGTGAGCATCAGAACCGGGAGAGCCGCGGTCTCCCGCGCGCCGCGCAGGTCGGCGAGGATATCGTAGCCGGACCGGTTCGGCAGCATGACGTCGAGGATGATTCCGTCGGGCTTCTTACGATGGATCGCGTCCATGGCGGTCGCCCCGTCGGAATGGGTATCCACCGTCCAGCCGTCCCGCGTGAGGATGTAGCGGATCGCCTCGATGATATTCGGTTCGTCCTCGATCAGCAGGACACGACCGCCCATGCATGATCCCTCCCTGATGAAGTGTTTTTCTTTTCACTATCTCCGAGGTTTGCCGCGCTGTCAAAACGCGTCGTCACTCCGCGACGCCGATCACCGAGAGTTCCCGGCGCGCCGGGCAGTCGGGGCGCGGACAGATCCGGCAGCTCGTTCCGACCCGGGTCGGCGGTACGGCGTCGTCGGTCGTCGGAGCGGGCAGAACGAGCATGTAGCTCCGCATGAGTTGCGGTCCGTCGAATCCCATCGGGCGCAGAGGCTCGCCATAGGAGTAACCCAGGAACCGTCGGGGGACCTGGCCCGCGATTTCCAGCAGGTCTCGCATCGGTGTCGCCGGGCGGCTGAGCGCCTGAAAGAGCGGCCAGAGCGGACAGGCCGAGCCGAAGAGCGGCAGCGGAAAGCCTTCGGCCGGCTTCCGGAACACCAGCGTCCCCGAGCCGTCGCACACGACGAGACCGACAGAGGGCAGACCCGCCGAGTGCGCCAGCGCGGCGATCCGGCGAAAGACGGCCGGGTAGCCGGCCGCGAACGTCGCCTCGAGCACCGCGGGATCGGGTCCGTGCCGGGCAAGCACCTCGCAGAACGCGCCCTCGGGCATCCGCGCGGCGTCCGCCCGGTAGGTCCGGACGTAGTCCCTCGCGAGCGCCCGCGACGCGTCCGACCCGAGGCTCTCGTCGGAGATGAGGACGTCGTCTCCGGCGTCGCCGCCGCTCTCGACCGCCTCGAGCCGGAAGTCGATCCGTTCGAGCCACGCCTGGACCTCTTCCTGCGGCGACAGGACGACCTTGGAGGTGTCTCCGCCGGCATCGAGATAGGAGGCGAGCGCCCGGCTCGCATCGGCGAGCCGGCGGCTGTCCTCGTGGAGGTTGCGGTGAAACCGCGCCTGCCAGGCCGGGTCCACATCCTTCTCCTCGGCGAGAATGGCGCTCGTGGAGCGGATCGCCGCGGCCGTGGACAGGATGTCGTGCAGCGAGGCGGACAGGAACGGGTCGTGGGCGACGCGATCGCTCAGTGTCTCGACCGCCTGCTCGAGCGAGGCGGCGCGACGGGCCTGGCCCGCGAGAACCCTGGCCCAGTCGGGAAAGCGCCCCGCGAACTCCTCGGCGCGGTCCGCGGCGTCGGCATCCCCGACAGCCTCGGCGGCGGATCGGAGTTCCTGCAGAAGCGCCTCGTCCGCGCCCTGGCTCAGGGCCGAGACCTCGACGTCCAAACTGCGCGCGATGTCGACGAGGAGCTTGCCGCCGATCCGGCGTCGGTTGTGTTCGATGAGGTTGAGATAGGAGGCCGAGATCCCGCAGGCCTCCGCGAGCTGGGTCTGGCGGATGCCCAGATCCAGCCGGCGCGCGCGGATGCGGCTACCGGTAAGGGCGGTTCTCGGCATCTCCCGGCCCCACGGCTGCGATTATGGAATTTACAATGTTCACAGACGGAATTTGCACCTTTTTCTCGCGTTTGTCGATGCTTGGAGGATCCAAAGGACGTGCCTCGGGATGGGTTCGGTCGCCGCGACGCCGACTTTCCTGCCGCGCGAGGGAACACCCGGGGCCGAACCCTGTTGGAACGGCAGATCCCATACAGAGGTAACGGAGGATTGAAATGAAAATCTCGTATCTGATGAGTTCGGTCGCGGCCGTCGCGCTCTTCGCGAACGCCGCCCTGGCCCAGGAGCAGACGCAGGACACCCCCGAGGCCGGCGAATTCGTGGTCGAGCCGGGCACGCCCGAGGTGGAGGTCGAGGTTCCCGACCCGGACATCGACGTCGACCAGGCCCGGCCGATCGTCACGGTCGACCAGCCGACGCCCCGCGTGACCGTCACGCAGTCCGAACCGACCGTCAACGTCGAGCAGCGGGCGCCCATCATCACCGTCGAACAGGCCGAACCGACGGTGACCGTCGAGATCCCCGAGCCGGTGGTGACGATCCAGATGCCGCCACCCGACGTGGACGTCTCGCAGGGCGAACCCGACGTGCAGGTCGAGACGCCCGAGCCCATCGTGCGTTTCGTCCGGCCCGAGCCGGAGGTGGTGATCGAGGAGTCCGAAGCTCAGGTGAACGTCTCGGAGGCCGATCCGGACGTGGACATCGACCGGACCGAGGAAGCCGAGGTCCGCATCGACGAGGCCGAGCCAGAGATCGAACTGGAGGAAGGCGGCGACGCTCAGGTCACCGTCACCGAGGCGGATCCGGAGGTCAATATCGAGACCGCAGAGGAGGCGGACGTCGATGTGAACCGCGACGAGGCCGAAGTCCGCATCGAGGAGATGGAGGACGGCGAAGAGCAGCAGACCGCTCAGGCCGATGCGCAGACCGAGGACGCAGACCAGCAGATGGCCGGGACGACCGGCGCCGATATCGAGCCGCGGGAAGGCTTCGAGGTCGTGGAGGCCAGCGCCATGACCGCGGACGACCTCACCGGAGTCGAGATCTACGGTCCCGATGACGAGACGATCGGCGACATCGACGAACTCATCGTCGATCCCGACGGCGAGCTCGAAGCCGCGATCGTCGACGTCGGCGGGTTCCTCGGCATCGGCGCGCGGTCCGTCGCGCTGCCGTTCGATCAGCTCTCGATCCAGCGCGGGACCGATACCGACGAGATCCGCGCCTATTCTGAGGCGACGGAAGAGGAGCTGGAACAGATGCCGGCCTACGAGTAAGGCCCGGGCGGGAAGACCACACCGAACCGAAGGCCGGGGCCTGGCGTCCCGGCCTTCGCCGTGTCAGGTGGGTCGGGGAGACGGCGCGCGCGCCTCGATCGCCATCTCGATCCGCTGCGCGACGACGGCGCCGAACCACATCGCGCCGAGCGCGAGCCACGCGGTCAGGGCGAAGACGGCCCCTCCGGTCACTCCCGCCCCGACCGCGCAGCCCCCCGCGAGCATCGCGCCGAACCCCATCAGCCCAGCCCCCGCGAAGTAGCGCAGCATCGAGGGTCCGCCCTCGAAGCCCTGCAGGCGGAACTCGCGCGTGAGGACCGCCATGAGCGCGGAGCCGAGGAAGACGCCGGGGACAAGCCCGACGTTGAAGTCGAGCGGCAGATGGCGCTCGTTGACGAAGCCCATGAGCGTATCGGCGGAGGGCCCGGTGAAGCTCACGCTTCCGGCGATGAGCGGCTCGAAGGAGACCTGCGTCATCGCGTAGGTGAAGAGCCAGCCAAGCGCCACGGCGACGCCGACCCCGGCCGCCGCGACGGCGCGCATGGTGCCGACACGGGTGCGCGACGCCACCACGACGGCGAAGACCAGCAGCGCCGCCCCCGCCGTCAGTCCGCCGATCGTCCCGATCCCGGACACCACGAGCAGATCGCGCGCCGATCCGCCCGGGACGGTCCAGAGCGCGGCGAGGTGCTCGCGCGCCGGCGCGAGCCCGCCCCGCAGCGACGCCTGCGCGACGATGGTCAGGATGAGCCCCGTCACCAGCGCGCGGAGGTTGCCCGTGGCCGAGAGGACGAGAAGACGGCTCGCACAGCCGCGCGCCAGGATCATGCCGACCCCGAACATGAGCCCGCCGATCAGCGCGCCGGAGATGCTTCCGATGGAGGCGATCTGCCGGGCCTGGCTCAGGTCGAGCCGTCCGGTCAGGATGGCCCACTGGCAGACGATCACCGCCGCCGAAAAGGCCAGCAGCCAGATCGCGAGCTTCGGACCGAAGGTCAGCGTCGAGAATTCGATGGTCGCGGAGCGCAGGCAGAAGCGGGAATGCTGCGCGAACGCTCCGAAGAGAAGGCCGACGGCAAGTCCGCCCCCGAACAGCACCAGAGGGTCGCCATATGTCTCGATCAGCATGTCCAGCATGCGCCCGCTCCTCGCCGCAACCTGCCCGACACGCTAGAAAAACCCGGCCCGGACCGCCTTGATTTGCGTCAAGACGCTATTGGCCGACGGCCTCCTGCACGATGTCCTCGAGAAGCGCCTCGACTTCGTCCATCGGCCCCTCGGGATAGTCGCGGTAGCCGACCATCACCTGCCCGTCCCGCTCGGCGACGAAGATGCCGTAGGGACAATGGACGATGTTCATCGGGTCCGCCTCCATCACCTTGCGCGAGAGCACGGCCGAGCAGAAGAGATAGATGTCGGCCGCTTCGAAAAGCTCGACGTCGCTGCCGACGTCCCCGGCCGTCCGCGCGAGCATTTCGCCGGTATGGCTGACGTAGTCGATGACGAGGCCGCGCCCGACGATGGCGCTTTCCACGCCGAAGGCCGCGTCGTCGAAGCTGCCCTCGTAGGTGTGGACGACCGCCTCGTCCTGGGCGCTCGCCGCGCCGGCGCACAGACCGATGGCAGCACTGAGCAGAGCATTGCGGATCATGAAGAATCTCCCGAAGTTCACACCGATCGAGCCTGTCAGGAGACGGGGCGCAGCACCTTGATTTTGCTCAAGGACCGCGCCCCTTTCCGCTGTTTCAGCCGAACATGTCCGAGGTGATCCCCGCATACCAGCCGAGGCTTTCCTCGTAGGTCTGCCTGCGCAGCGCCGCGTCTTCGCCCGTCTGGCTGATGAAGCTCGACGTCGAGGCGATCTTCTCGTCGGTCGCCTCGTAGGACGCGCCGACCTTCACGCCGTCGTCGGTGGCGATGAGCGACCAGCAGGTGTTGGAGAAGCGCGCCGGGAAGACCTGGCTGCCGGTGAGGTCTCCGCGGATCGCCATGGCCGCGACCTTGGCCTGGCTGTTCGCCGAGAAACCCGATTTCGGCATGTCGCCCTGCGCGGACGCATCACCGAGGATGTGGACGTTTTCGTCCATCCGGCTCTGCATGGTGTGACCGTCCACCGGCGCCCAGTTGCCGTCAGTCAGGCCCGCGGCCTCGCAGATGCGGCCCGCCTTCTGGGCGGGAATGACGTTGCAGGCATCGACGCTCTCGACGGTGCCGTCGATGACGACGTCCATCGACGCCGGCCGCACCTCCACGTTCTCTCCGCCGAAGTCCGGACCGATCCGTTCGACCATGCCCGGATAATGCGTGTTGAACCCCTCCTCGAAGAGCGCCTGCTTGGAGTAGTTCTGCTTCGGATCGACGATCAGGATCTTCGCCGTCGGGTTGTTCTCCTTGAGGAGGTGGGCGACCATCGAGACCCGCTCGTAAGGTCCCGGCGGGCAGCGATACGGGTTTGGCGGCGCGATCATCGCGTAGGTGCCGCCCTCCGGCATGGCGAGGATCTGCGACTTCAGAAGCGCCGCCTGCGTGCCGCCCTTGTAGGCGTGGGGCATCGCGTCCTGATCGGCGACGCTCCAGCCGGGAACCGAGCCGTCGACGAAGTCGATGCCGGGGCTGAGGACGAGACGGTCGTAGGGAAGCACGGCCCCGCTCGCGAGCGACACCGTCTTCGCGTCACGGTCGACGCCCACGGCCCAGTCGTGGACGACGTTTATCCCGTAGTCGCCGGCGAGCGTCGCGTAGCTGTGGCCGAGATCGTCATACTCCTGGAATCCGCCGATGTAGAGGTTCGAGAAGAAGCAGGTGTAATAGGTCCGTGTCGGTTCGACGAGGGTCACGTCGATCGCGCCCTCGGAATCCTTGGCGAGGTAGCGCGCGGCCGTCGCCCCGCCGGCGCCGCCGCCGACCACGACGACGCGCGGGCGTCCCTGGCCGATGACCCCCGGAGCGGAGAGCGCAAGCGACGCCGCGGCGCCCGTTCCGATGAACGTCCGTCTGTTGAATCTCATGATTTTCCTCCCTGTGGTCCGCCCCTTATTGCAGGGCGTTGAAGTATGCGGCGAGTGCCGCGATCTCCTCGTCGGAGAGCCGTGACGCCATCATCTGCATCACGGGGTGAGGTCGTATCTTACGCTTGTATGCGTGCATGGCCAGAACGAAATCCTCGGTCGGCCAGCCCACGATCGCGGGGATTCCCTGCGCGGACCCGTCCGCCTGGTGGCATGTCGTGCATTCGCCCGACAGGTATTCGCCATAGGCGGGGTCGCCCTGGATCGCCAGGATGGCCGGGTCGAGGTCGGGGTTCGTGGGCGCCGCGGTGGGCTCGGCTTCGGGGATGTTCGCCGGACTGGCGGAGAATTCGCGCAGATAGGCGAGCAGATCGTACCGGTCCTGCGGCGCGGAGATCCCGCTGAAGTTCATCCGGGTTCCGGAGACGAGCGACCGCGGATCCTCGATATAGACGTCGAGCGTCTCGAAGGTCCAGACCATGCCGTCCGCGCCGGCCCGGACAAGCCCGGGAGAGTATCGGGTATAGCCCTCCATCGCGCCGGGCTTGCGCCCGAAGATCCCGTTGAGATGGGGGCCGACCCGGTGAACGGCCCCGCGCCCGACCTGATGGCACATCTGGCATTGCGCATAGATGCTCTTGCCGCGCTCGGGATCTCCGAATTCGTCGGCCATCGCCCCGGGCGCCGCCAGAGAAAGGCAGAGCGAGAGAACGTAACCTGCCGCTCGGCCCATCCGGTCACTCCATGTAGGTCTGCAGATAGGCGGTCACCGCAGCGATGTCCGAGTCGTCCCGGAACCCCCTGAACGACATCCGCGTCCCCTTGATGTAGTCCCGCGGCTGCATGAGGAAATCGTGCAACGTCTCCTCCGTCCACACAAGCCCTTCCTCGCCCGCAGCGACGAACTGGCGGGAATAGCGGAACCCGTCGAGGCTTCCGGCGGCGCGCCCGAAGAGGTCGTTGAGGTGAGGTCCGGTCTTGTTCCGGGCGCCCTCGCCGACATCGTGGCAGGTCTGACACTGTCTGAACGCCTGTTCGCCGGCCGCGATCAGTTCCGGATCTGGTCCGGTCGAAGCCGGTGTCGCCGCCGCGGCATCGTCTTCCGTCGCGACGGCGGGTTCGGCCTCCGCGCCGCCGGCCGCGGCTGTCGTGAAGTCGGGGATCGTCCCCTCCGGCTTGCCGGCATCGTTCGTCGGCGTCACTCCGAGATCGGACGCCTTGCGCGTGATTTCGACCGCATCCTTGCAGTCGGTCATGCAGGCCTCCTGCTGGAACATCGGAAACTCCGTCTCGACCCGATCGTCGACGTAGAAGCCGTCCTCGTTCGGCAGCCGGACTTCCGTGAAGTTCTCTTTCGACAGGACGAAGTCGTAGTCCACGAGTCCTTCGGAGTAGAGGATGTAGGCGGTGATGCCGTAGACCTCGTCGGGCGTGAGCGACTGCGCGTTGCCGTAGGGCATCGACCGGTGGACGTAGTCCCAGACCGTCGAGAGATAGGGCCAGTAGGAGCCCACGGTCTTGACCGGGCGCGTGTCGGTGAGCGTGCCGCGCCCGCCCGCAAGCGGCGGCCAGTTGTCGAGGCCCTCGGCGAAGTCGCCATGGCAGGCGGCGCAGTTGTCGACGAAGGCCTGCTCGCCGTCCTCCACGCTCATCGAACCGGGAGGCAGTCCCTCGCCGTCGGGCATGACATTGACGTCCCAGGCGGCGATTTCCTCCGGGAGCGCGGGGCGCCCGATGCCGAGCTTCTCCGCCATGGCCGGGGCGGCCAGGGCCGAGAGGATGGCGGTCCCGATCAGGAGATTACGACACTTCGACATTCTCTGCCTCCCCGTCCGGCTTGACCCACCAGGTCTGGATTCCATTGTTGTGATAGACGGAGTTGAGCCCGCGGATCTCGCGAAGTTCGTCCTTCGTCGGCTGCACGTAGCCGGTCTCGTCGATGGCGCGCGACTGCAGCAGCATCTCCGAGCCGTCCCAGACGTGGTCGAAATGGAACCGCGTGAGCGCCATCGATTGCGGTTCGCTCGCAAGCCGCGCCTCCTGCCAGGACTTGCCGCCATCGAGCGAGACATCGACGCGCGCGATCTTGCCCCGGCCGGTCCAGGCGAGCCCGGTGATGACCATCGGCCCCGGTCCCTGCCGCCACGGCGCCTGCGGAGAGGGCGAGGTGATGACGGATTTCGCGTCCATCTCCCAGGTCCACTTGCGCGCGCGCCCGTCGGGCATGAGGTCGGTGTATTTCGAGGTCTCCTCCCGGGCCTCGACGGGGCCGTTCGTGACCTCGATCCGGCGGAGCCACTTGACCCAGAGGTTGCCCTCCCAGCCGGGCACGACGAGACGGACGGGATAGCCATGCTCCTTCCGCAGCGCCTCGCCGTTGGCGAAGAACGCCACCAGAACGTCGTCGAGCGCCTTCTCCATCGGGATGGAGCGGCCGTTGGAGGAGGCATCCGCGCCCTCGATGTAGACCCAGGTGCCCTCGGGCTGCACCCCGGCCTCGTCGAGAAGCGTCCGCAGCGACACGCCGGTGTATTCCATGTTGTGGACCATGCCGTGGGTGAACTGCGCGCCCTGAAGCTGGGCGCCGCCCCACTCCATGCCGGAGTTCGCCGCGCATTCGCAGAAGTTCGTCTGGACCGTGCGCGGGAAGCGCTCGAGATCCGCGTAGGTGAAGACGAGCGGCCGGTCCACGAGACCGTTGACCATCAGCCGGTAGTCCTGCTTGGACAGTTCGATCGCGCCCGAATGGTGACGCTCGAAGGCGCAGCCCTGGGGCGTGATCGTGCCTTCGAGGGCGTGGATCGGCGTGAAGTTGATCGACGAGGTCACGTCGGCGGTCAGCCACTCGACGTTCCGGCGGACGACGTGATCCTCGAAGCGGATGGGCATGCCGTAGGGCGTGGCGTCCACGCCATCGCCGAAGACCTGCGCCCAGGGCTGGGCCTCGGTGATGAGCGGGTCGGGCTCCGCGGCGGAGGCACGGCCCGCGGCCAGCGCGCCGGCGGCGACAGCCGACCCTCTCAGGAAGGCCCGGCGGGAGGTCCCGGGCGTCTTCGGTTCTTCAGACATCGGTCCAAATCTCCTCTTGCATCTCCGGGCGCTCAGGCGCCCACGACTTTCACGCTGGTGTTCGGCTCGACCGTGACGGTCCCCATCTTGCGGATGTGGCTTTCCACCACCTCCCAGATCGGCGGACCCTCGGTGCCTTCGTTGACGCTGGCCCAGCCGGACACGACGTAGGTCCGGGCGGGATCTATCGGCTCGCCGGTCTTGAGGAGCGTCATGTCGGTGATGCGCTCGCCCTGCGGCTTGCCGATGTCGATCGCGTACCCCATGCCGCCGACGCGAACCATGTCGCCGCCTTCGACGCGCGGGGCATGAAACGGGTCCGGACCTACTGTTTCGAGGAGTGCTACGACAGTTCGCCGCTGGTGTTTCAGCGGAAAGACGGGCGCCGGCTGGTTGTCGCGTCCGCGCGCCGGACTACCGTGAATGATGCAGCG
>CAYTBD010000018.1:0-15927 GCA_964435755.1 uncultured Rhodobacterales bacterium | reverse complement strand
ACTCTCGAAGACAGGATTTCCGGTGATCGTCACGTGAACAGGATTTTCGAGTGAAGTGTGTTCGAAAATGAAGCTTTCCGAAGCTACCCCTGCCTGACAATCGAACCGGCGTGGATCTGTTCCCTCTGAAAGGCTCGAAAGCCTTTCGAGGTTCTGGGAACTTTGCGCTAAACGGAACTTGATTGCGCCCTGGCTTATGTCAGCAAAAAGACTTTCGTGCAGGCACGTCGGATTGCACGCTTTGCACATCGCGAACCCGGGCATTCCAGCTCATACGTAGAAGGATCGGGCCGCCTCCTGGGACGGCCCTTTCCAATTGTTCGACTCTGGAATGGAAGCCGCGTCTTACTTGTCTTCCAGAAGAGCCTCGATCTGCGTGCGCTTCTGCGCCTCCGACATGCTGTCGCCGCTGAGGATCGTCTTGAGTTCCACGATTTCCTGCAGCGTGAGCTGATCGATATTGTCGGTCTCGACTCCGAATTGCCGCAGCGAATTGTATACGGCGCCGACGAGCATGTTGTGCTCGTTCTCCATGGCGATTGCAGAAGTGGGAAGCGACGTGGCCGCGGCTGTTGCGGCAAGCGCGAAGGCGATGAATGTCCGATGCATGAGTTTTCTCCTCTTCAGATTCCGATGAGCCGGTCATGCCGGCAACACTGGTATTGCGCAGGCTGTCGCAATCTAAAAGACACGAAGCCACTCACGAAAAATCTCGGTTTCTTGAGTTGATCGGTAGCAGGCGTTACCAGTTCGTGAGGCGAATCTTCTTCCGTCCTTCGCGGAGTCGATTTTTTCCTTTAAAACAGCGGTCACGCAACCTCACGCGAGCGTTCCGGCTTCGGTATCGGCTTCGGGCGGATGTGAGCCTCGGACAAGGTGAGGACGAATATTTCCGCGCGCCAAATCAACGTGAAAGGTCAGAAACAAAATGAAGGCCTGCAAGTATCGCGCTTCGGAAAAAGGAAGAGCCGGCTCCTGACAAGGAGCCGGCTCTCCAGCATACATTGGTGAAGGCCCGGTTATGCCGCCGCGAAGTCCAGAGATGCGCCGTTGATGCAGTGGAGCAGCTCGCCCTCCACGATCTGGATGTGTCCGAGATGCGAACCGCACCTCCGGCAATGGGCTTCGATCATGGAGATGGTGCGGAGATCGACCGCGCCATCGAACGCGGGCCCGTCAATTCCCGTCAGCACCGAATTCGGCTGGCACTGCCGGAAGAAGACCCAGCCTATGTCGAGCTGCACCTTCCATATCGATTCGTAGACCGGCAGCTCGCATCCGCGGCAGCAGTAGGTGCCATCCCTGGTTTCGTCCACATGGGGGCTTGAATGCTTGGCCTCCGTGCCTGCTTCCCGCAATATCCTGTAGCCTTCGTCGCCGAGGCGATCACGCCATTCGGCGTCGCTTCGCGTGACTTCGTAGGTGAATTCAGCGTCACTTGCCGCTGTCGTCACCTCGGCGCGGGCCATTCCGGCAGGGACGACGGCGATAGCCGTTGCCGCCCCGAGGAACTCGCGCCTTCCAAATCCTGTCTCCGCCATTGTCGTCTCCTCTTCGAGTTTCCATCGCACCGATTTCTCTCATGAGGGACAGGGTATGGCCCGATCCGATCACTTGATACTCAAAGTGCCGTGTCAGATCCGTGCCTCAAATGTGAAGGCGCTTTTTCCGGGCGGTCTCGCCATCGGCATGCAGCAATCGGGGTTTGTCCGGCGCGAATGAGGCTTGACCGCGGCGGCGTCGCCTGTCCCACGATGAGTTGAGTTGTCATTCCGACCGTCGGCCGGTCCTGTGGCCGCGACGCTGAAACGAGGATCCCGATGCCGGACACGCCACTGCGAACCGCAGATGTTCTTGCGAGGCGGCTCCATGCCGCCGGACTCCGCCACGCCTTCGGGATGCCCGGTGGAGAGGTGCTGACCCTCGTTGACGCTCTTGGCCGCGCGGGCATCGAGTTCGTGCTGGTGCGCCACGAGAACGCCGGGGGGTTCATGGCCGAAGGCGTGCATCATGCGACCGGCGCGCCGGGTCTGCTTGTCGCCACCGTCGGACCCGGCGCGCTCAATGCGGTGAACGTGGTGGAGAACGCGCGCGAGGACCGGGTGCCGCTGATCGTCGTGACGGGGTGCATCGACGAGGAGACGGCGCACCGCTACACGCATCAGGTCGCCGATCAGCGCGCGGTGTTCGCGGCCGTCGCGAAGGCCAGCTTCACGATGGTGCCGGACGCGGCGGAGGTGATCGCCGACAAGGCTGTCGCCGCCGCAACGACGGGCCAGCCCGGTCCGGTGCACATCGACCTGCCGATCTTCGTGGCCGACGCGCCCGCGACCGCGCGCCCCGAGTTGCGCCGCCGCCCCGCGATGCCGGTCGCACCCGCGCCCGGGCCGTGGCTCGACCGGACGCGACACGCGCTGGCCGCCGCCGACCGGCCGCTGATCGTGGCCGGCGTGGACGCGCTCAACGACGGCGCGGCGCGCACGCTGCAGGACGCGGCGGAGGCGTTGGGCGCGCCCGTCGTCACCACGTACAAGGCGAAAGGCATGCTGCCCGAGGATCACCCGCTGGCGCTCGGCGGCGCGGGATTGTCGCCCAGGGCCGACGCGATCCTTCTTCCGGTGGTTCGGGCGGCCGACGCGATCCTCCTGGCGGGCTATGATCCGGTCGAGATGCGCGCCGGCTGGCAGGACGCCTTCGATCCCGACCGCCAGACCGTCATCGACGTCACCGCCGCCCCCAACAGCCACTACATGCACCAGGGCAGCGTCAATATCGTGGGGTCGATCGGACCGACGCTCGCGTCGCTCACCGACGGCCTTGCGTCGCGGCCCCGCTGGGCAGGCTCCGAAACCGCCGCCGCGAAGACGGCGCTGGCCGAGGCATTCGCGCCCGGGCCGGATTGGGGGCCCGCAACGGTCATCGCGACATGCCGCGAAGTCCTTCCCGCAGACGCGCGGGCCAGCGTCGACAGCGGCGCGCATCGCATTCTCCTGTCGCAGATGTGGCGCTGCGGCTATCCGCGGGCGCTGGTGCAGTCCACGGGTCTCTGCACGATGGGCTGCGCCGTGCCGCTCGCCATCGGCGCGCAGATCGCGGAACCGGACCGCACGGTCGTCTCGTTCTCGGGCGACGCGGGGTTCCTGATGGTGGCGGGCGAGCTCGCGACCGCGGCGGATCTGGGGTTGCGGACCATCTTCGTCGTCTTCGTCGACCGGTCCCTCGCGCTGATCGAGATGAAGCAGCGCGCGCGACAGCTGCCGACCGCCGGGGTCGACCTCGGCCATACCGATTTCGCGGCGCTCGGCCGGGCGATGGGCGGCGCGGGACATACCGCCACCTCCGTCGCGACGCTCGAGGCCGCGCTGCACACCGCTCTGACCGCCGAGACGTTCACCGTGATCGCCGCCGAGATCGACGAGAGGGCATACGATGGCCGGATCTGATCCCGCGGGCGCGCTCGACGGGCTCGTCGTGCTGGACCTGTCGCGCATCCTCGCAGGGCCCACCGCGACGCAGCTGCTCGGCGATCTCGGTGCGACGGTGATCAAGATCGAGAATCCCGCGACCGGCGGCGACGACACGCGGAGCTGGGGTCCGCCCTTCGCGGGGACCATCGACGATCGCAGCGACCTCTCGGCCTATTTCATCGCCGCCAACCGAAACAAGCTGTCGGTCGCAGCGGATATCTCCACGCCGGAGGGTGCCGCCCTGGTGCGCCGGATTTCAGATCAGGCTGACGTGGTCATCGAAAACTTCAAGCCGGGAGGACTGGAGAAGTACGGCCTCGACCACGGGACGCTGTGCGCCAGGCGCCCGGATCTGGTCTATTGCTCGATCTCGGGTTTCGGGCAGACCGGCCCCAACCGGGAGCTTCCCGGCTACGATCTCATGGCACAGGGGTACGGGGGGATCATGTCGCTCACAGGGCCCGCGGAGGGGACGCCGCACAAGGTGGGTGTCGGCATCGCCGACGTGATGTGCGGGATGTATGCCTGCGTCGGCATCCTTGCCGCGCTCCGCCACCGCGACGCCACCGGTGAGGGCCAGCACATCGACCTCGCGCTGGTGGACGCGCAGATCGCCTGGCTGATCAACGAGGGGACCAACTACCTCACATCGGGAGTCGAGCCCGTCCGGCGCGGAAACGCTCATCCCAACATCTGCCCCTACGACGTCTTCGCGTGCTCCGACGGCCATATCATCATCGCCGTCGGAAACGACGGCCAGTTCCGGCGCTTCGCGAAAGCGCTCGGGATGCCTGAGCTTGCGGACGATCCGCGTTTTTCGACGAATTCCGACCGGCTCGAGCATCGCGACGCGCTGAGCGGCATGATCTCGGACGCGCTGTCCCGGATACCGAAGCGCCTACTGATGCAGCAGTTGATGGCTGCCAAGGTACCTGCCGGACCGATCCATTCCGTCGCAGAAGCGCTCCGGTCCGATCAGGCCTCGGCGCGCGGCGCGGTCGCGTCACTCAGCCGGGACGATGTCAGGGGCGGACGTGTGCAGGTCCTTGGCAATCCTCTCAAGTTCTCGCGGACTCCGGTACGGATGCGGCATGCTCCGCCGCGATTGGGACAGGATAACGACCGCATCCTGTCCCATCTCCGGGAGATCCTCGCGAGCCGGAGGTCCCGGAGCTGATCCGGTACACGAACGGTCACAAATGCGCGGGGTCGTCCACCTGTTCGTGTCAACGCGTCACGAAAACCCTACCAAAGACGGCAGACGACAGAACGCCTCGAACCGTTCAGGAAGGGCTTGCCGATGAGCACCGACGTTTGCCGCGCAGAAACGGGCCTGTCCTGTCCGGAGGCGGCACTGGCCTGGGACAGGATGGTCGTGTCCTTCCTCGCGCACGGCGCCGATACGCCGATCCATCTCGGCGCGGTGCTCGAACGGGAACCGGAGGCTGTCCTCCCTTTGGCCGCGAAGGGTCTCTTTTCGCTGATGCTGGCCCGCCGTGAGATGATCACCGCAGCCAGAGCATCCGCAGACGCCGCGCGCCGCGCCCTTTCACGGCAGACGGTACCGCGTCGCGCCGGTGCCTGGCTCGCGGCGCTCGAATGCTGGCTCGACGGCTCGCCCGGCGGCGCGGTCTTCCACCTCGAGGGCGTCCTCGCCCGGAACCCGGCGGACACGCTGACGATGAAGGCCAGCCACGCCATCCGCTTCATGATCGGGGACGCGCCTGGCATGCGGCGCTCGGTCGAGCGCGCGCTCGTCGAGCACGGCGCCGATCATCCGCTGACGGGATATGCGCTTGGCTGCCATGCCTTCGCCCTGGAAGAGACCGGCGACTATGCCTCCGCCGAAGCCGCGGGACGCGCCGGACTTGAGCTTGCCGCCGACGATGCCTGGGGGCTTCATGCCGTCGCCCATGTCTACGACATGACCCACCGGCCCGGGATCGGCATCGCCCTGCTCGACAAGAACGAAGCCGCGTGGAGCCATTGCAACAACTTCCGGTTCCACGTCTGGTGGCACAAGGCGCTGTTGCATCTGGACAGGGGCGAGCATGACAGGGTTCTGGCCCTTTACGACGCGAGGATTCGGGACGAAAAGACCGACGACTACCGCGACATCTCCAATGCCACCTCGCTTCTGGTGCGTCTTGAGCTCGAAGGGATCGACGTGGGCCACCGCTGGGGCGAACTTGCGGACCTGGCCGAAACCCGCATCGGGGACGGCTGTCTCGTGTTCGCCGATCTGCACTACATGCTGGCGCTGACCGGCGATACCCGAGGCGATGCCGCGCGCCGTCTCGTCGCTCAGGTGAGCGTATCGGGAGACGCCAAGACGGAACAGGCCCGTATCGCCGCGCATCCGGGCATCGCCGCCGCCGAAGGCCTGGCCGACTTCGGTGAAGGCCGATACGCCCGCGCGTTCGACAAGCTCTCTTTTGCGCGGGCGCACATGCCCGCCGTCGGCGGAAGCCACGCGCAGCGCGACGTCTTCGAGCGCATCACCGTGGATGCGGGGATCCGTGCGGGGCGTCTCGCATCGACACAGGCCATTCTGGCGGACCGCGTGGCTCTGCGCGGAGGTCATGTCGACGCGTTCGCGGAGACCCGCCGGGCGCAGATCGCCGATGCCCGCGCCGGCGCGGTATCCCGTGCCGCGCAGTAGCCCGATGCCTGTCGAGCCACGCCAAGCCATGTCTCTCTCCGACGCCACGATGATTTCTTCGGCCGGCGACCGTGCCGCGGGGCGGGGCGACGCAGCCGCGCGGGCCTCCGTCCGCGACCCGAGGCTCGACTTCTTTCGCGGGCTGGCGATGTTCATCATCCTCATCGCCCATGTTCCCGGCAACTGGGTCACGCTCTGGATCCCGGCCCGGTTCGGTTTTTCCGACGCGACCGAGATCTTCGTCTTCTGCTCCGGCATGGCCTCGGCAATCGCGTTCGGCAAGGTCTTCCGGGACCGGGGATGGAGCATGGGGGCCGCCCGCGTCGCGTACCGATGCTGGCAGGTCTACTGGGCGCACATCTGCCTGTTCCTCGCCGTCGCCGCGACGATGGCCGCCCTCGACGCGACCGGGGCCTTTCCCCGGGATTACGTCGGTCAGTTGAACCTCCACCCGTTCTTCAACGACACGGGCACCAACCTCGTCGGACTGATCACGCTGACCTATGTGCCCAACTATTTCGACATCCTGCCGATGTACCTCGTCATCCTCGTGATGCTGCCGGCCTTCGTGGGGCTGGCGCGCCTGCACGTTTCGGCCGCTCTGGCCGCCGCTGTCGCCGTTTGGCTTCTGGCGCAGACAGGCGCGCTGGCGCTACCGGCCGAGCCGTGGTCCGACCGGGAATGGTTCTTCAATCCGTTCGGCTGGCAACTGGTCTTCTTCACCGGCTTCGCGCTGATGTCAGGCTGGCTGCCGGCGCCGCCGGTCGATCGGCGGCTGGTGATCGTGGCGGCCGCGATCGTGCTGATGATCGTGCCTCTCGCCCATTATCCGATCTACCGGGACGTGGAGACGCTGGGGCAGTGGCGCGCGGCGCTCGCTCCGCTGACCGGGAAGACGGATTTCGGCATCCTGCGCTACGTGCATTTCCTCGCTCTCGCCTATCTCGCATGGGTCGCGGTGGGCCCGGTCGGCTCGCGTCTCGCGCCGCCGGCCGGAGACGGGATCGCCGAACGCGTCTGGCGCCACGGGCTGGGCCTCATCCTGAAGGTCGGACAGCAGTCGCTGGCGGTGTTCATCGCCTCGATGTATCTCGCCCGTCTGCTGGGCGTGGTACTGGACGTCGCGGGGCGGACGCATCTGACGATGGCACTGGTCAACCTCGGCGGCATGGGCGTACTGGTCGCTGTTGCCTTTTGCGCGGAGTGGTTCAAATCGAGCCCCTGGCGGCACGCACGGAGGAAGGTGGACTCATGCTGAGGCGGGAGGTTCTGGCGGGACTGTTCGCGTGCGCGTCCCTGCCGGCGCGGGCGCAGGGCTCCGCCACGCCCGCCGAAGAGCCCGGCCTGCAGCTTGGCGCCGCGGAACCGTTCGAGCCGGGAACCCTGCGCGAGATGGCACGCCGTCTGGCGGCATCGCCCCATGTCCCGCCCGAGCGGATACCCGAGGCGTGGACCGAGATCGACTACGACCAGTACCGGGGGATCTGGTTCGATGGCCGCAACGCGCTCTGGCAGTCCTCGGCCCGGGAGCCGTTCCGCATCGACATGTTCCCGCCCGGGCTCTACTTCCCCACGCCCGTGCGCATCGACGTCGTCGAGGATGGCGCCGCGCGCCCGGTGCTGTTCGACATGGGCGTCTTCGACCGCACCGACCGCTTTCCCGACCTGCCGGTCGACGACACGCTGGGATACTCCGGCTTCCGCCTTCGGGCCGAGCTCGAGACACCGGGCATCTTCACCGAATTCGCCGTGTTCCAGGGGGCGAGCTACTTCCGGGGCATCGGCACCGGGCAGATCTACGGCCTGTCGGCGCGCGGTCTCGCCATCGACACGGCCGAGCCGCGCGGCGAGGAATTTCCCGAGTTCCGCCGCTTCTGGATCGAACGGCCGGCGCCCGGCGCCTCCGCCCTCGTCGTCCATGCCCTGCTCGACAGCCCCGGTTGCACCGGCGCCTACAGGTTCCGCATCCGCCCCGGCGCCGCGCTCGAGATGACGGTCGAGGCCGAGATCTTCGCCCGGCGGGAGCTTCGCCATATCGGGCTGGGTGTCCTCACCTCGATGTTCCAGTTCGACGAGACGAACCGTGACCGGTTCTCCGATTTCCGCTCGGCGGTCCACGACAGCGACGGACTGCTGATGCACAACGGCGCGGGAGAGACGATCTGGCGGCCGCTGGCCAATCCGCGCAGCCTGCAGATCAGCGCGTTCCAGGACACCGACCCCCGCGGCTTCGGCCTCATGCAGCGCGCGCAGGAGCCCGAGGACTTCGCCGATCTCGAGGCGCTCTATCATCGCCGCCCCTCCCTGTGGATCGCGCCGCGCGAGGGCTGGGGCCGGGGCGCGGTCACCCTCGTCGAGATTCCGACGGACGACGAGATCTACGACAACATCGTGGCCTACTGGCGCCCTGCCGAGCCGCTGGCCCCGGGCGACAGCCTGGCCTTCGGCTATGACATGACATGGTCGGCCCGCACCGCGCGCGGAGCGGGCTTGCGTGTCCTCAACACCCGCGCGGGACGCTCGCGCAGCGACGGCATCGTCTTCGCGATCGACTTCGAGGGCGGCGCGGACGTGCCCCGCGACCTGTCGCAGATCGCCACCCTCGTGCGCACCAGCGCGGGCGAGGTCAGCACGGGCATCCTGCAACGCAACCCGGCGACGGGCGGTCCGCGCTTCAACTTCATCCTGCGCCCGGGCGACGCCCGGATCGCCGAGATGCGCGCCGAGCTCCGGACAGCCGACGGCGCCCCCCTGAGCGAGATCTGGCTCTACCGCTGGACGGCCGACTGATGGCGGCCCCCCGCGATACGCCGATGATGCCGCCCGAAGCGCCGCTCGCGATGCCGGCACAGACGTTTCGGAGCGCCCCCCGCGTGGCGCGCCGCCCGGCCCCGCAGGCGCGGCGGACGGACGTGCTCTGGCGGATCGGCGCGTTCGGGCCAGCCATCGTGCTCGCGGTCTCGCTGATGCTGGGGGTGGCGTGGTGGATCTCCCAGGGCAGCGCGACGTGGCGCGAGGTCGTGGTGGTGCTGCTGATCGGGGCGACGTTCGTCTGGGTCACGCTGTCGATCAGCGCCGTGGCGCTGGCGCTGGCGCATCTGCCGCGCAGGTCCGGCCGCCCGAGGCCGGACCGTGGCCGACCGCTCGACGTCGCGCTGCTGGTTCCGGTCTACAACGAAGGCGCCGCCGAGGTGCTGGGCAACATCGCCGCGATGCGGGCCGACCTCTCCACCGGCCCGCGCAGGCACCGCTACGCCTTCTTCGTCCTGAGCGACACGCAGGATCGCGTGATCGCGGCCGACGAGGCGCGCGCCGTCGCGTATCTGCAGGCCGCGGACCCCGGCGGCATCCCCGTCCACTACCGTCGCCGCCCGGCCAACACCGATCGCAAGATCGGCAACATCAACGACTGGATCAGCCGCTGGGGCGCCGACTGGGAGGCGATGGTGGTGCTCGATGCCGACAGCCTGATGTCGGGCGCGGCCATCCGGCAACTCGCCGACGAAATGGCGCGGGATCCGGACGCCGGCCTGATCCAGTCTTTCCCGCTCCTGATCTCGTCCGAGACGCTCTTCGGGCGGATGCAGGAATTCGCCACCTCGATCTATGGCTGGCTGTCGGCGGAAGGGCTCCTACTGGGGCCACAACGCCATCATCCGGGTCCGGGCCTTCGCCGAAAGCGCGCGTCTGCCGCATCTTCGCGGGCGCAACGGCGGCACGCAGCTCATCCTGAGCCATGACTTCATTGAGGCCGGCATGCTGCGCCGGGCCGGGTGGTCGGTGCGGTTCATGCCCCGGCCAGGCGGATCGTACGAGGAACCGCCCGCCACGCTCGTCGATTACGTCCTGCGCGACCGGAGGTGGTGCCGGGGCAATCTGCAGCACCTGCGCCTGCTGTCGGCGCGCGGCTTCCATCCGATCTCGCGGTTCCACCTCTTTCACGGCGCGATGGCCTACCTCCTGTCGCCCGCATGGTTCGCGTTTCTCGTGATCTGGGCGGCGCTGCTGCCCATCGCGGGACCGCCCGAAAGCTACTTCAGCCCCGAGACTCCGCATTTTCCCGACTGGCCGGTCTGGCCGCAATTGAGCGCGGTCGACGGCGGCTGGCTGCTCGCCGCGGTCCTCGCGATGCTTCTCCTCCCCAAGATCCTGGCCGCCGGGCTGATGCTGCGGACAAGGGGGGTCGCGCAGCTTTACGGAGGCGCCTCTGTCTTCCTTGCGGCCACGCTGATCGAGATGGTTCTTGCGGTGCTCTATGCGCCGATCCTGATGGTCCAGCAAAGCAAGGCGGTTCTGCGTGCTGTGGCCGGACGGCCCGAAGTCTGGGTGCCGCAAAGGCGCGGTCCCGTGGATCATGGCTGGCTGACGTTGCTGCGGTTCCACTGGCTCGAGGTCGTGCTCGGCGCCGGTCTGGTCGGGGGCATCGCGGGCGGGCTGCTGTCGATGTGGCTGTCGCTCGTGACGATCAGCCTGATCGCCGCGCCGCTCTTGTCCTGGCTGTCGGGCGTGCGCGTCTCCGGGCGGGCGATGGGCCCCTTGCGGCTCGACACGCCCTGCAGTCTGCGCGTGCCGCGCGTGGCGCGCGCCGCGCAGGCGGAACAGGCGCGGCTGCGACGCCTGCTCGAGACCGAGGCGGCATGTCCCGCCATCGCGGCGGAATGAGCTGCCACGCGACCCGGAGCAGGGTCAGCGGCGGCGCCGTGAAAGGACGGCCATGAAACGGATCCTGCCGGCATGTATGACGGCGCTCGGCGCGTTGGCGTTCGCCGCCGGTCTTTGGGGGCAGGCGGCGCAGGCCGGCTGCGGTGATGCGCCCGACGCCTGCCGGATCGAAAACGGCACCTACCACATCGTGATGCCGCCCGCCCCGGCCGCCGGGGCCGACGGCATTCCCGCCCTGATGTTCCTGCACGGCTGGGGATCGAGCGGACAGGGAACGCTCAACATGCGCGGGATGGTCGAGGCGGCGCTGGCCCGCGGTTACGCCGTCATCGCGCCCGACGGCACGCCCCGCGCGGGCCGGAACGGGCGCAGCTGGGGGTTCATGCCCGACCGCCCCGGCCCGCGCAATGAGATCGCCTTCCTGCAGGCGGTGCGCGACGACGCGGTCGCCCGCCATGGCATCGACGGCGGCCGGATGCTCCTTGGAGGGTTCTCGATCGGCGGCTCGATGGTCAGCTACCTCGCCTGCGCCGCCCCCTCCTCCTTCGCGGCCTACGGTCCGGTGGCGGGGGCCTTCTGGCACCCGGTGCCGACACACTGCGCCGGTCCCGTCGATCTGTTGCACACCCACGGCTGGGCCGACGGGGTGGTGCCGCTGGAGGGCCGCATCCTCGGCCAGGCGGACTCGCTCGACGACGAGGGCGTGTTCGCCCAGGCCGATGTCTGGCGGGCGATGGGGATCTGGCGCGCCGCCACCGGGTGCCGGCCGAATGCCAGCGGATATTCCGAGACCGGGATCTTCTGGCGGCGGGGCTGGCAATGCGACAGTGGCCGACAACTCGGCTTTGCCCTGTTCAAGGGCGGCCACATGGTTCCGGATGGGTGGACGTCGATGGTGCTTGACTGGTTCGAGGGGCTTTGAGCCCCAACGGAGGGAACGTCACCGGGCGGGCGGCAGAGCCGCGCAATGCGCGCCGGCCGACACCTGCCCGGACCCCAGCGCCAGCATCGGAGGCGCCTTGAACGGGTTGGGTGGCGCGCTGGCGGCGAGGTCCAGCGCGATCAGCCCTCCGACCATGAGCGCGACCGCGAGCATCGTGGCGCGCCGGGTCACGACCGCCCCTCGAGTCCCAGACGAGGCCGCAGCCTGACACCCCACCACGATCCGAGAAACGCGGCCGCGAACCAGACCCAGCCGTGGAGGCTGCCGGTCGACACGCCGCTGAAGAAGGCGCCCACGTTGCACCCGAACGCGAGCCGCGACGAATACCCCAGCAGCAGGCCCGCCACCACCGTCGCCAGCCAGGCCCTGAGCGGCAGATCCGGGATCGGCTGGGTGAAGCCGTGCCGCCATGCCGCCACGAGGAACGCGCCGCCGATGATCCCGATGTTGGTGAGCGAAGTCACATCCGTCAGGATCGTCTCCCGCAGCCGGTCCACATTGCCCGGCGCGCTCCAGAACACGGACGCGGTGAGATCGACGCCGATGGCCTGCGCCCCCTTCGCCGCCCACAGGCCAAGCCCGTAGACCACGCCCCACGGCTGGCCCGCCACGACGAGGTTCGCGAGCGCGAGCGCCGCGATCAGCCCCGCCGCGGCCCAGAGCCGTGGCGGGATCTTCCGGCTGCCCGGGGCGGCGAGACGCAGCAGAACCGCCGCCACCGCGGCGAGGCCCAGAAGGGTCAGCGCGACGCCGCCATAACCATCGAAGACGACCACCGGCGCGGTCCCGAGGTCGGTCCACCAAGTCAGATGCGAGGCGCCCAGAAAGCTGCCGATGGCGAAGAACGGCAGCGCGAGGACTCCGACCGGATTGCCGCTTCCGGCGTTGACGAGCGTGCCCGAACCGCAACCCAGCACGACCTGCATCGCCGCACCGAAAACGAAGGCCCCGCCGATCATCGCGAAGCCGACGGGCGCGTGCGCCCCGATCAGCTCGGTCCCGTTCCGGGTGATGAGCGGGATCGCCACGATCGCGACGAGCCCGATGGCGAAAAGCTGCGCGAGAAGCCCCGCCGGTTCGCGACGCAGGATCATCGCCCGCCACGGTCCCGCGAAGCCGAAGCGCAGGCCCTCCAGCGTGATGCCGAAGCCCAGCCCGATCAGCAGGAGCAACCCGAAGCGCGCTCCCGTCATGGCGGCCACCGTGAACACGGCCGCCAGCGCGAGGGCGATCAGGATCGTGCGTTCGGTCGCGCGCCCCAGCCCGCGGGGCGCCGTTGCGTCAGTCATGGGCGCGCTCAGAAGACATCGGTGATCTGCTGCCAGACGCGGCGCAGCGGCCCCGGGACGTTCGCCATCTCGTGGCCCGCCTTCGACCAGCCGACCATCGATTCGGGATAGAGCCGGACATTGTCGATGCCCGCCAGTTCGCTCAGGGCGAACCAGTTGGTGGCCGCCCAGTGGCCGGTGTTGCAGAACGAGATCAGCGCGTCGTCGGCATAGCCGGCGGCCTGTGCGAGCTCACGCGCGGCCCGCGCATCGACGATCGCCGGACCGCCAGAGAACCAGTTCGAATGCGTGAAGAATTCCGATTGCGGCAGCGTTCCGGGCTTGGCCGCCTCCGCGTGCGAATCGCGGCCGGCCCAGAAGGATTCCGGTCGTGCATCGACCAGCGTCGCCTGCTCGCTGCCCGACACCACGGCCAGGACGTCCTCTTCGGTGGCCAGCCATTCGTCGGAGAAGCTGACCTCGATGGTGCTGCGTTCCGGCGTGACGGTCGTGCGGTCGAGCGGAAGCCGGGCCCCGGTCCAGGCATTGATGCCGCCGTTCAGGATCGCGAGATTGCTCACGCCGCTCGACTTCAGCGTCCAGTAGACCCGCGCGCTGGCCCCGAAGTCCGACTCGTTCGCGCCCTGGTAGACGACCACCGTCGGGCGGTCGGTCGTGACGCCGAGCGATTGCAGAGTTTCCGTCAGTTCGGCGTTCGTCGGCAACTGCCCGGGGTTTTCGGCCGGGCCGCGGAACAGCGCGTAGGGCGCGTTCACCGCCCCTTCGATGTGGCCGCCCGCGTAACTCGCCGCATCACCCGGCTCTCCGGGCGCGCGAATATCGAGAATGAGCGGCGTACCCTGCTCCATGACCTCGACGAGATCCGCGGGCGCAAGAAGAGGCGGCAGATCGCCTTGCGCCGCGGCAGACCCCGCGTGCCCGGCGATCAGTGCGGCAAAAGCAGCAGTCCGGATGTTCATGGCAATCTCCTGGTGGCTTGCTGGGACGGCACTATGGCCCGGATCCGTTTCGGTCAACAGGAGAGCGGATCGAGGATGCGGACCGTCCGATGCCTGCGGAGGGACGCCCGTGATCGTCTTCGGTTGCAGACAGACCCCCCGTTTCCTCAAGCGCCGAATGGGCGAACGAATGCGCGGACAAACGACGCTGGAGAGGCAGCCCGTCCCTCGCTGCGGGCCGGGTCACATCTCCGTGTGTTGCCCTTCGGTGCGCGCCTGGCGGGAAGTCGAGGCCGCGATCGTCCTCGCGGGCGCACTCATGACCGGCAGGCGCGGGTTCCGAACAACCGCGTCGAACAGGTGTACGGCCGCAGCCTGTCCCACCTGAGAAGCCCGTAGCGCTCTGCGACCGGGTCGCTCAGCATGATGGCGATCAGAACAAACACCGGCGCACACCTCTTGTCGGATTACTCTTGCGTCCACTGGACACGCGCACCCTCGGGGCGAAACGCGACGCGATTGCGGCGGAGTTCCGCAGGAGTGGTGCAACTTTCCGAAGATTCGAGAGATCGCGATCGTCTAGGAAAGATCGCGCTTTCGCGCCGCCGTCATCATCGAGACAACCTGCATGTCGTCCACCTGATCGAAGTGCTGGTAATGCGCGCCCACGGCGTTGAAGGGCTCGGGCACCTCGAGACAGACGATCTCGTCGACAAGGGGCGCGATCTCGGTCAGCGAATCGCGGGGGGCGACCGGAACGGCGAGGATGATCGCCTTCGGGTTCCTGAGCCTCAAACCCCGGAGCGCCGCTTTCACCGTTGCCCCGGTCGCTATTCCGTCGTCGACCACGACCGCCGTCCGCCCTTCGACCGGGACCGGCACCGCGTCACCGAGATAGCGTGTCCGGCGCTCGTCGATCTCGGCGAGCTTCGCCGCCACCTTGTCCCGGAAATCGTCCTCGGTCAGGCCCAGAATCGAAAGGACATGGCTATTGAAGACGACCTGATGCACATCGCCGTCCACCACGGCTCCGGCGGCGAGTTCCTCGTGCCCCGGCGCGCCGATCTTCCGCACGAGCAGAAGGTCGAGAGGCGCGCCAAGACGCTCCGCCACCGGCAGCGCCACCGGCAGACCGCCCCTCGGCAGCGCGAGCACGACCGGATCGGTCAGCGTCATCTCGTCAAGGCGGTCCGCCAGAGCGCCGCCCGCTTCACTACGATCCCTGAACATCGGCACCTCTCCACGATCTACCTCTCGCCAACGCAGCCGCGGCGGAGAGGTTTCGCGGAGTGTCCGTTCACCCCCGCAGCACGCCGCCGGTGGCCTTGCTCACCTTCTCGACGATACGCGATGCGACATCCTCGATCTCGGCCTCGGTCAAGGTCTTCCGGGTGGGTTGCAGGCGCACCGTGATCGCGAGCGACTTCTTGCCTTCGCCCAGCGATCCGCCGACGAACTCGTCGAAGACGCGCACCCCCTCGATCAGCGCCTTGTCGGCCCCCGCCGCCGCGTTCACCACCGCCGCCGCCTCGACATCGGCGTCGAGCACGAAGGCGAAGTCGCGCTCGACCGCCTGCAGATCGCTGATCTCGAGCGCGGGCCGCGTCGCCGTCTTCGCTTTCGGGACGGGGATACGGTCGGGATAGATCGTGAGCCCGACCGCAGGCCCTTTCACGTCGAAGGCCCGCAGGATCCTAGGGTGGATCTCGCCGAACACGCCGAGCCCCGTCTTCGGGCCGAGGCAGATCCGCCCGGACCGGCCGGGATGCCACCAGCCGGGCGCGTCGCGCAGGATCATCGCCTTCGCCGGCGCGCCGAGCGCGGAAAGCACCGCCTCCGCGTCCGCCTTCGCGTCGTAGAGGTCGACGGGCCGGCGCGCGCCGTGCGGGGTCCGGGGCGCGGACGCGCCGATCAGGATCGCGCCCAGCTGCGTGTGCTGCTCCTCCGGTTCGCCGCCTTGGAAGGC
>CAYTBD010000017.1:11388-16461 GCA_964435755.1 uncultured Rhodobacterales bacterium | reverse complement strand
GACGACGGGCTGCATCTCCACATCGGCTACACGAACCCGGTTCTGCATGTGTACCGCGGAGACGAGCGGGATGCGGCGGCATCGCTGCTGGGCGGACAGGCGTCGGTGCTCGTGGCCGGCGTTTCCGCGACGAGCGGGGCGCTGCACGAGATGTCGAGGATCGTGCTGGAAGCCCTGACGGATCGGTTCGGCTGCGCTCTTGTGGTGGAACTCTGGACCGCGCCTCCCGAGGAGGACGAGGAGGACGACCTCTGCCTGATCGTGCCGCGGCGGGGTGCGCCGGATTTGTCGATGGAGGTGCTCGAGAGATCGCTCGCCCACAGCCGCGTCAACGATCGGCCCTGGCGTGTCGCGATGGAGCTGGTCGAGGCGGTCGCGCCCGAAGGGCAGACCCCGATCGTCCGGCCCGACGACGCGGCGGGGGTGATGAGCCTGGGCCTGCGGGTGACCGCCGGCTGGACCGGGCCGGAGGGCGGCATCCGGCACCCGAAGGTCCTGCGCGACATGCGCCGGGGACTTGGACGGGCGCTGAAGGAGGCCGGCTACGGGTTCGCCCGCCGGCACGCGCGCATCGCCGCGCCGCACTACCACGTGCTCGGCCGTGGCGACCTGCACGCACGGGTAGTGGACGCGGACCGCGAGATCTGCCGGATCGGCGAGTCCTACTCCGTTTTGCTGGACGTGACACCGGTCAACGTCTCGGCCGCCCGGGCCGCCTTCCACGCGAGCGGCCGAAGCAGCATTCCGGAGTTCCATTACCGGCCCCTGCGCCTCGACACCGCCGCGCTGAAACGGCAACTCTACGATGTCGATCTGGATCCCGTGGAGGATCCGGCGCTGCACGATCTGCTGGAGGCGAAGCGTCAGGAGATCGACCGGGAGATCACCCTGCTCGACAATCGCTGCCGGCGGCAGTTCCTGGCCGACAGCATCGGCCTCTTCGGCGGCATGGAGCGCGATCTCTGGAAACTGGCCCGGTCCGTGCTCGACAATCTGGCGCCGCCGGACGGGGATGACGGGCCCCTGCTCTCCCCGCAGGAGTTCTGCCGGCGCGCGGAGGAAGAGCTCGCGTGGCTGCGGGCGCGGGACCCGTCGCTGCCGTCCCGGGTCCGGCTCCGGCCCGACGTTGCGGGGCTGCTGGTGAGCCAGGGCGATCTTCTGGTGGCGGACGATCTTCATGTGCCCGACAGCCGCGTCGAGGCCCTGCTTCAGCATGAGGTCGGCACCCATATCGTCACGCGCCACAACGGCTGCCGCCAGCCGCTGCGACAGCTCGGGATCGGTATGGCGGGCTACGAGGAAACGCAGGAGGGCGTCGCCGTCCTTGCCGAATATCTGGTGGACGGCCTGACCCCCCGGCGCCTGCGGCTTCTGGCGGCGCGGGTGATCGCCGTCGGGGCGGTGATCGAGGATGCCGATTTCGTCGAGGTGTACCGGTTGCTTTCCGCCGATCACGGCCTCGCCCCCGGCGCGGCCTTCGGCGCCGCGATGCGCGTCGTCCGAGGGGGAGGCCTGACCAAGGATGCCGTCTATCTCCGCGGGTTCGCGAGGGTTCTGGAACGGCTGGCCAGCGGCGTGCAGCTGACCGAACTTCTGGTGGGCAAGATCGCGCTCGACCGCTGGACGGTCATCGAGGAGCTGCGCTGGCGGGAAATTCTCCAGCCGGCGCACCTCGCGCCGCGTTACCTCGATGATCCCGTGGCTCGGGCGCGCCTGCAGCGCGCCGCCACCGGGCTGAGCGTGCCGCAGATCGCCGGGGAGATGACGGCATGAAGATCGGTTTCGTGATCAACGATTTCGAGCGCGAGAAGCCGGGCTACACCACCACGCGCCTCGCTCTCGAAGCGCTGCGCCGCGGGCACGAGGTGCGCTACGTGCCCGTGGGGCGGTTCTCGCGCGGCGTCGACGACCGGCTGGGGGCGCACGCCTCCTGTGTTCCGCCGGGCGCGACCGAGTGTCCCGAAGCGATGCTCGAGGCGGTGCGCGGGACGCCGCCGAAGCGGCTCGCGCTCGACGATCTCGACGTGCTGATGCTCCGCAACGATCCGGCGGACGACTTTCCTCAAAGGCCCTGGGCGCGGCTCGCCCCGCTGAACTTCGCGCGGTTCGCGATGGAGGCCGGAGTGGTCGTGCTCAACGATCCCGATGGCCTGCTGCGCAATGTCAACAAGCTCTCGCTCGAGCACTACCCGCGCGACATCCGTCCAGGATCCCTGATCAGCCGCGACATCGACGAGATCATGTCGTTCTGCGCCGACCACCCGGCCGGAAGCGTCGTGAAGCCGCTGGCGGGCTCGGGCGGCCGGAAGGTCTTCTTCGTGCGGGAACAGGACCGATCCAACCTCAAGCAGATCATCACGGCCGTCCTGAGCGACGGCTACGCGCTCGCGCAGGAGGTGGTCCCGGAGGCAGCCCAAGGCGACATCAGGGTCATGCTGATGAACGGCGACATCCTCGAAGTCGACGGCACGCCCGCGCTGATGCGCCGGAAGCCCTCGGTCGGAGAGACGCGGAGCAACATCCGCCAGGGCGCGACCGCCGAGGCGGTCGAGCTCTCCGACGCGATCCGCACCATCGTCCACGCGATCAAGCCACGCCTGATCGCGGACGGGCTGTTCCTCGTCGGGATCGACGTCGCCGGGTCGAAGCTTCTGGAAATCAACGTCTTCAGTCCCGGCGGGTTGGGATCGATCGCGCGCGTCGCCGGTGCCGATTTCACGCCCGCCATCCTCGACAGCATCGAGTTGAAGGTCCGGCACCGGCGGTCCGGTCAGCCATGGTCGAATGCCTTCCTGAACACGGTCTGACCCGCGCCGCATCGAGGCGCGAGGCCGGGAGGGCAATGGACGCGACACGGCCGACAACGGCCCCGAGAGAGCCTGCGCCGTCGCGAAATGGACCGGGGTCCGGCACGTGCGACTCATACTCTCGCCACAAGTGCGTGCTGCCCTCGTGCCACGCGGGATGCGCCTCGGGACATCTCGCGCGAGTCTTCCCGGTCCCGAGGCAGGAGAAGAACGATGACAGCAGACAAACCGGCCGCGCCTCGCCCGGCGCAGGACGAGGATCCGCGCTCCGGGCGCATGAGCGGGGACGACCCGCCGGACGACCACGCCGAAGACACCGACGAGAAGACGGACGCCCGCCGGCATCGTTTCCGCGATTGGGCGCTGATCTGAGCCCGCTTCGCGCGCAAGACGAGCGAGAGCGACGCGCCCCGACCGTCTGACCCGGCCGCGACGAAAAACGCCGCCCAGAGGGACGGCGCATCCAGTTCCCGGAGACTGTCGTCTCAGCCGACGATTTCGATCCCGGCGAAGAAGTACGAGATCTCTTCGGTAGCCGTCTCGGGCGCATCGGACCCGTGAACGGAGTTCTCGCCCACCGATTCCGCGAATTCGGCGCGGATCGTGCCGGGCTCGGCGTCGGCGGGGTTCGTGGCACCCATGACTTCGCGGTTCTTCGCGATCGCGTTCTCGCCCTCCAGAACCTGCACGACGACCGGCGCGGACGCCATGAACTCGCACAGCTCGTCGTAGAACGGGCGCTCGGCATGAACCTTGTAGAACGTGCCCGCCTGCGTTTTGGTCAGCTGGATGCGCTTCTGCGCGACGATGCGCAGGCCCGCCTCCTCGAACTTGGCGTTGATCTTGCCGGTCAGGTTCCGCTTCGTCGCGTCCGGCTTGATGATGGAAAGCGTCCGTTCGGTGGCCATGTCTTTCGCCTCATGTCTCGCGCCCGAAGCCCCGTGCCCCGGCGTGTCCGGCGCTCCCGTAGCATGAGGGGAAAACCTTGGAAACCCGCGATTGACGCCGCCCCCGTCCCGGTCATAGACCGCGCTCCATGCTCGTGATCGATGACATCCGCTTCGCCATGGCCGGCCTCCCGCTTTTCGAGGGCGCCTCGGCCGCGATACCCGATGGCCACAAGGTGGGCCTCGTCGGTCGGAACGGCACCGGCAAGACCACGCTGTTCCGGCTGATCCGGGGGGAGTTGCCGCTCGAGGGCGGCGAAATCCGGGTGCCCAGGGGGGCACGGATCGGCGGGGTGGCGCAGGAGGTGCCCGCCTCTGAGACATCGCTTCTCGACACCGTCCTCGCCGCCGACACCGAGCGCGAGGCGCTTATCGCCGAGGCCGAGACGGCGGCAGACGGCCACCGGATCGCCGACATCCAGACCCGCCTCGCCGATATCGACGCATGGTCGGCCGAGGCGCGGGCCGCCTCGATCCTGAAGGGCCTCGGCTTCTCCGACGAAGAGCAGCGCCAGCCCTGCTCGGCCTTCTCGGGCGGCTGGCGCATGCGGGTGGCGCTCGCGGGCGTGCTCTTTGCCCAGCCCGATCTCCTCCTGCTCGACGAGCCCACGAACTACCTCGATCTCGAGGGCGCGCTCTGGCTCGAAAGCTATCTTTCGCGCTACCCGCACACCGTGCTCATCATTTCCCACGACCGCGGGCTGCTGAACCGCGCCGTGGGCGCGATCCTTCACCTCGAGGACCGCAAGCTGACCCTCTACCAGGGCAATTACGACACCTTCGCGCGGACCCGCGCCGCGCGCCTCGCCGTGCAGGCGGGAGAGGCGAAGAAGCAGGAGAGCCGCCGGGCGCACCTGCAAAGCTTCGTCGACCGTTTCCGCTACAAGGCGTCCAAGGCCAAGCAGGCGCAGGCCCGGCTCAAGATGATCGAGAAGATGCAACCGATCACCGCGCCGCAGGAAGCCGCGCTGCGGGCCTTCTCCTTCCCCGAGCCCGAGGAGCTGTCTCCGCCCATCGTGAACCTCGAATCCGCCTCGGTCGGCTACGACGGCACGCCGGTCCTGTCGAAACTGACCCTCCGCATCGACCAGGACGACCGGATCGCGCTCCTCGGCCGGAACGGCGAGGGAAAATCCACGCTGTCCAAGCTTCTCGCCGGCCGCCTTCATCCTCTGGGCGGCCGCATAACCCGTGCCGCGAAGCTCCGCATCGGCTATTTCGCCCAGCACCAGCTCGACGACCTGCACGCCGACGAGACACCCATCGCCCACGTCCGCCGCCTCCGCCCCATGGAGCCGCCGGGCAAGCTCCGCGCGCGG
>CAYTBD010000017.1:0-11378 GCA_964435755.1 uncultured Rhodobacterales bacterium | reverse complement strand
CAGGAGAAATTCTTCGTACTGATCCGGATATCCATCGTCGCGGGCTTCGGCATCGGCGCCCAGCAGGCCGAAACCGTCGCCGGCCGCCTTTCGGGCGGCCAGCGTGCGCGGCTGACGCTCCTCCTCGCCACGATCGAGGCGCCGCATCTTCTGATCCTCGACGAACCGACGAACCACCTCGACATGGAAAGCCGCGAGGCGCTGGTCGAAGCGCTGACCGCCTATTCCGGCGCGGTGGTCCTCGTCTCCCACGACTTCCACCTGCTGTCGCTCGTGGCCGACCGGCTCTGGCTGGTGAAGGGCGGCCGCGTCGCGCCCTACGAGGGCGACCTTGAGAGCTACCGGCGGGAACTTCTGGCCGAGCCGGAGCCAAAATCCGCCGCGCCGGAAAAGCCGAAACGCCCGCCGAAAGAAGCGCTCGCGCAACTCCGCTCCGACCTGCGGGCCTGCGAGGCGCGGGTCGCGAAGCTGGAGGAGATGCGTGACAAGCTCTCCGCCAAGCTCGCCCAACGCGCGCTCTACGAACCCGAAAAGGCCGGCGAACTGGTGGTCTGGCAGAAGAAGTTCGCGGAAGTGGAAGAGGCGATGGCCCGCGCCGAGGCGCTCTGGATGGAGGCGGCCGGGCGGCTCGACGCGGCCGAGGCCTAGACCATGTTCGCGGACCTCCTCCCGGTCGTCGCGGGGGTGCTCTTCGCCCAGATCGCGCCGGGCCTCAACTCGGTCGTCACGGCCGCCGCCGCGATCGGTTCGGGACGCGCCGCCGGGGTCGCCACCGCGGCCGGGATCGCGGCGGGCGCGGCCGTCTGGACCGCCCTCGTCCTCGGCGGTCTCCTGAACGTCGTGGACCCCGCAGCGTTCGTGACGGCGCTGCGGACGCTGGCCGGCCTCGCCCTCGTCGCGATCGGCGCGATGGCGCTTCTCAGGGCGCGGGCGCGCAGGCCCGTCACCATCGACGGACGCCGCCGTCTCACGGGCCGGCGGGCCTTCCTCCTGGGGCTCGGCGTGGCGCTCACGAACCCCAAGGCCGCGGCGCTCTGGGCGGGCGTCGGCCTCTACCTCGCCGCGCTCGGCGCCAGCACCGCGACCCGTGTCGCGGTGGCGGCGCTTCTCGTGGCCTCCTCGTTCCTCGTCTACGGCGCCTATGCGCTGGCGTTTTCGTCGAAGCCGTTCGCCGCCCGCGCCGCGCGCCACGCCCGCAACCTCGAGGTCGCGACGGGCGCCGGGCTCGTCCTCGCCGGCCTCGCCCTTCTCGCCGGAGGAGTCTTCTAGGCCTCGGGCCCGGTGTCGCCCGGAAAAGGCCAGGACCCGATGTCACACGAGCGTCTTTCGCAGATCGTGACAGGCTTGCGCTTTCGCCCCGCACCTGCTTCCTGAGCGCATGACGGCAGACCTCGCGCCCTATGTCACCGCCTTCGTCACGCTGTTCGTGATCGTCGATCCGGTGGGCCTCGCGCCGCTCTTCGTGGCGCTCACGCAGGGCGCCGACGCGCGCCACCGGCGCGCGATCGCGATCCGCTCCATCCTGATCGGCGCCGCGCTCCTGACGCTCTTCGGCCTGCTGGGCGAGGCGGTGCTGGGCTTCGTCGGCATCTCGATGCCCGCCTTCCGCATCGCCGGAGGCATCCTGTTGTTCCTCACCGCCCTCGACATGCTGTTCGAACGCCGGACAAGACGCCGCGAGGATCAGGCCGCGCAGGCCGACGATCCCTCGGTCTTCCCGCTCGCCACGCCGCTCATCGCCGGGCCGGGCGCACTCGCCACGATGATCCTCCTGACCGGACAGGCGCCGGGCGACTGGGGCTGGATCGCCGCCGTGCACGGCGTCATGCTCGCGGTGATGGCGGTCACCTTCCTGTTCTTCCTCGCGGCGGGGATCATCGAACGCGCCCTCGGCCCGACCGGGATCAACGTCGTGACGCGGCTTCTGGGCATGCTGCTGGCCGCGCTGTCGGTGCAGTTCGTCCTCGACGGGCTCCGCGCCTTCGGGCTCGCCCCGGCCTGACCTTTTCAGCGGCTGTCGCGTACCTTATCTTTCCCGGATGAGCAGCCTCGAAACCGGACATCTCGTCTACCTCGTCATCCTCGGCATCGCTGTGGTGGGGTGGTTCCTCGTCGAGAACCGGCATTCGCTGGGCCGCACCGTCCGCGTCGCGATGGCCTGGGCGTTCATCTTTCTGGGCGTCGTCGCCGGCTACGGTCTCTGGGAGGACATCCGGGACGATTTCTCGCCGCGGCAGACCGTGTTCCAGGAGGACGCCCGCGTCGAGGTGCCCCGCGCCTTCGACGGACACTACTACGTGACGCTCGAGCTTGACGGCGTGCCGGTGGATTTCGTCGTCGACACCGGCGCGTCCGACGTCGTGCTGAGCCGCGCCGACGCCTCGCGCATCGGGCTCGACCCCGAAACGCTCGCCTACACGGGAATCGCGGGCACCGCGAACGGACAGGTCCGCACCGCGCGGGTGCGGATCGCCGATGTCTCGCTCGGCGGCATCACCGAGACCAACATGCCGGTCTCGGTCAATGCGGGCGAGATGGGGATCTCGCTTCTCGGCATGAGTTACCTCCAGCGCTTCGAGCGGATCGAGATCTCGAACGGACGGTTGATCCTCGAGCGGTAGCCCGCGCCGCATCGCTGCCGAGACTTGCCCGCCTCATCTGCCCGAAAAGCGCAAAGGCGCGGACCGTTCACCCGCTCTCGGCCTTCTTCTCCCACTTGCCCGACTCCTCGGACCAGTAGGCCGCGGCGCATCCCGCGCCGGTGAGCGCCTTCCACTGCTCGCGGGCGCAGGCGACAGCCGCGGCGTCGTTCCCGTCGAAGAGGATGCACACCCGTTCCATGGCCGAGGCTTCGTCCGGCGCGATCTCGGCTCCGTCGACCGACATCAGGCAGGCGGCGCCGTTCGGCACCGCCGGATCGACCGTCAGCAGCACGGGCTGATCGGCGTCGAACTCTCCGCCGGACATCCCGTGCGGCAGAAACTCCGCGTCTCCCGCGAGCCAGAGCTTCTCGTCGAGCCACTCCATGCGCGCCGCGTCGGTGCCGCGCACCGTCACCCGCCATCCGGCCGACCGCGCCTTGGTCAGGAGCATCGGCAGCGTGGCCTCCAGCGGACGGCGCGTCAGGTGATAGAACCAGGCCGCGCCCATCAGCCCTCGAAGCGGTCGCGGATCAGGCGGTCGAGCGCGAGCACGCCCCATCCCGTCGCGCCCTTGGGGGAGAACGGTCCTTCGTCCTTCCGGCTGGCCACGCCCGCGATGTCGAGATGGATCCAGGGCGTGTCGGGCTTGACGAAGCGCTGGAGGAACTGCGCCGCGGTGATCGAGCCGGCGGCCCGGCCGCCCACGTTCTTCATGTCGGCGACGTTCGACTTCAGCATCTTGTCGTAGGCATCGCCCAGCGGCATCCGCCACGCCCCCTCGCCCTCGGCCTTCGCCGACGTCAGGAAGGCGTCGCACAGCGCGTCGTCGTTCGAGAAGACGCCGGCATTGTCGTGGCCGAGCCCGATGATGATCGCGCCGGTCAGCGTCGCGAGATCGACCATGCCGGTCGGCTTGTAGGTCTCCTGCGCATACCACATGACGTCGCAGAGAACGAGCCGTCCCTCGGCATCGGTGTTGATGACCTCGACGGTGTCGCCCTTCATCGAGCGCACCACGTCGCCCGGCCGCTGCGCGCGTCCGTCGGGCATGTTCTCGACGAGCCCGACGAGCGCCACGACATTCGCCTTCGCCTTGCGGAGCGCGATGGCCTTCATCACGCCCGCGACGACGCCCGCGCCGCCCATGTCCATGGTCATGTCTTCCATGCCGCCGGCGGGCTTGATGCTGATGCCGCCGGTGTCGAAGACCACGCCCTTGCCGACGAGCGCGAACGGCTTTTCATCGCCGCCGCCCATCCACTCCATGACCACGACCTTCGAGGGGCTCTCCGATCCCTGCCCCACGGCCAGGAGCGTCCGCATACCGAGTTTCTCGAGGTCGGCCTCCTCGAGCACCTTGACCGTCACGCCGAGATCCCCGAGCGCCTCGAGCCGGGCCGCGAACTCGGTCGTCGTCAGCACGTTCGACGGCTCGTTCACCAGATCGCGGGTGAAGAACACGCCCTCGGCGAGCGCCGCGGCGTCGGCCGCCTGCGCGCGGGCCTCCTCGGGCTTCGTCACCATGACGGTGAACGATGTCGCAGCGGTCCGCGCGTCCTCGTCGCCGGTCTTGTGATCGGTGAAGTCGTAGGCGCGCAGGACGGCTCCGAGCGCGATCTCGCCGGGGTTCTTCACCGCGCCGGCGAGAATCGTCACGGCCTTCCCGCCGGCCGCCTTGCCGATCGCGACGCCGGCCTTGCGTGCGTCCATCGGATCGGGCTTGCGGTCGAGCTTGACGACCTGCACCGCCTCGGCGGCCAGACCGCCGGGATAGGCCAGATCGCGCGCCTCGCCCTCCTTCATCTTCGCGAAGGCTTCGCTGTCGACGAACCGTTCCAGCGCGCCGCGCATCAGCCTATTGAGCCGCCGCCCCGCCTGGTCGAGCTTTCCGGTATCTGCGACGACGACCGCGATCCGGCCCTCGAGATCGGCCAGCGCGTCGGTGTCGATCTCCACGAAACTCAGCTGAGCGGGGGTGGTCATGCGCGTCTCCTCTGCATTGATGAGCCATACCTAGCCGGGCCGTCCGCGCATGGCCAGATGGGAGTTTTCCCCAGCCGGGCGATCAGATAGGATCACCGCGCAGGCAAGAAGAGCAACGGGGACGCAGGTGGCGAGATTCGACAGATACATGCTGTCGCAGTTCTCGGTCACGTTCGGGCTCTTCGCGCTCGTTCTCGTGCTCGTGTACTGGATCAACCGCGCGGTCCGGCTCTTCGACCAGATCATCGCGAGCGGAGAGTCGGCAACCGTCTTTCTGGAGCTTTCGGTCCTGACGCTGCCCAACGTGATCAAGCTCGTCGTTCCGGTCGCGGCCTTCGCGGCAACCGTCTACGTGGTCAACCGGCTGTCCAACGAGAGCGAACTCGTCATCGTCCAGTCCACCGGCTACAGCCCGTGGCGGCTGGCGCGTCCGGTCGTTCTCTTCGGGCTGATCGTCGCGGTCTTCATGAGCGTCCTGTCGCATTTCCTCGTCCCCGCAAGTCTTGCCCGGCTCTCCGAGCGGCAGGACGAGATCGCCGAGAACGTGACGGCCAGGCTGCTGGTGGAGGGGCGCTTCCTGCACCCGTCCGACGGTGTCACCTTCTACATCGCGCGCATCTCTCCCGAGGGCGAGTTGTTCGACATCTTCCTTTCGGACGCTCGCAGCGGCGAGCGCCGCACCGCCTACAACGCCGAGCGCGCGCTTCTCGTGCGCGGCGAGGGCAGCCCCAAGCTGCTGATGTTCGACGGCATGGCGCAGACCTTCGACAAGGAGAGCACACGGCTCAGCATCACGCGCTTCGACCAGTTCACGCTCGACCTGTCCTCCCTGCTCGACGTGCCGCAGGCGGGCGCGGACCGGCTTCAGGAAATGCCGACGTTCGTCCTCTTCGATCCGCCGCCGGAACTGCTCGCCGACACCCGGTCGAGCCTGCCGCAGGCGCTCTACGAGGCGCATACCCGGATCACCATGTCGCTGCTGGCGATCACCGCGCCCCTCCTCGGCTTCGCCACGCTGATGCTCGGCGGCTTCAGCAGGTTCGGGATCTGGCACCGCATCCTCGGCGCGGTGGGCGTTCTCGTGATCCTGCAGGCATTCTCGACATCGCTGACCGACATCGTTCTGGCGCGGGCCTCGAACTGGCCGCTCCACTATCTGCCGACGGGCGCCGCGCTTGCCCTCGCGCTCGGTCTTCTGTGGCTCGCCGCCAACCCGGGCATCCTGCGGCGGAGCCCGCGATGAGGCTGCATCTCTACTTCGCCCGCCGCTTCCTGATGAGCTTCCTGGCGGTCTTCGGCGCACTGTTCCTGATGCTCGCGCTGTTCGACCTGCTCGAACAGGTGCGCCGGTTCGGCGGCGAGGGCGTGGGCCTGCAAGGGCTCCTGACACTGACGTTCCTCAACGTGCCGAAGTCCGTCTACAGGATCATCCCGCTCATCACGATCATCGCCTCGATCTTCTGCTTTCTGTCGCTGTCGCGGTCGTCGGAGCTCGTCGTCTCCCGCGCGAGCGGACGCCCGGCGCTCATGGCGCTCGTGGGGCCCGTCGCGGTTGCGCTGCTGATCGGCGTCGTGTCGGTCGCTTTCCTGAACCCGATCGTCGCGGCGACGCTCAAGCAATACGAGGCGGTCGCCAGCGACGTCCGCCAATCCGGCGTCAGCACGCTCTCGATCAGCCAGGAGGGGCTCTGGCTCCGGCAGGGCGACGAGGACGGTCAGACGGTGATCCGGGCCTCGCGCGCCAACCTCAACGGCACCGAGATGATCGGCGCGACGTTCTTCGCCTTCGACCCGAGCGGCACCCCGGTGTCGCGGATCGAGGCCGCGCGCGCGCGGCTCGTGGTCGGGGCCTGGGAACTGACGGATGCGAAGAAATGGGCGCTCGGGGCCGACAACCCGGAACGCGAAGCGGTCGTCACGGAGACGATGACGATTCCGTCGGATCTCACGCCCGACGAGATCCTCGACAGTTTCGGCGATCCGGCCGCCGTCCCGATCTGGGACCTGCGGGAGTTCATCGCGCGGCTCGAGACCGCCGGTTTCTCCGCCCGCATACACCGGGTCTGGTACCAGATGGAGATCTCCCTGCCCTTCCTTCTCGCCGCGATGACGCTCGTCGGCGCGGGGTTCACGATGCGGCACACGCGGTTCGGCAAGACCAGCGTGATGATCCTCCTCGCGCTCGGATCGGGCTTCCTGCTCTTCTTCATCCGCAACTTCGCGCAGATCCTCGGCGAGAACGGACAGATCCCCGTCCTGCTCGCCGCCTGGGCGCCCACCGCGGCGGCGCTTCTCCTGCCGATCTCGCTCATCCTTCATCTGGAGGACGGCTGATGCCGCTTCGACGGCTGGCGGCCGCTTTGGCGTGCCTCGTTGCGGCCGGCGTCGCCGAAGCGCAGGAGGGCGACCTCGCGACGCTTCTGGCCGACAGGGTCTCTCTTCCCGACGCCGGAACGATCATCGCCGAGGGGAATGTCGAGGTTTTCTACGACGACGTCCGCCTCACCGCCGAAACCGTCCGCTACGAGCGGGAGGGCGAGCGCCTCTTCGTCGAGGGGCCGATCACGCTGACCGAGGGCGAGAACGTCACCATCGTGGCCGACATGGCCGAACTCGACGCCGATCTCCGCAACGGCATCATCCGCGGCGCGAAGGTGGTGCTCGACGAGGAGCTTCAGCTCGCGAGCCCGCGAGTCGACCGGGTCGACGGCCGCTACACGCAGCTCGCCAACACCGTCGCGACCAGCTGCCGGGTCTGCGAGACCGGCGCGCCGCTCTGGGAGATCCGCGCGCGCCGCGTGATCCACGACCAGCAAGAGCGCCAGCTCTACTTCGAAGGCGCGCAATTCCGCGTCATCGGCGTCCCGGTGGCCTACATCCCGCGCCTCAGGCTGCCCGACCCCACCCTCGAGCGCGCGACCGGCTTTCTCCAACCCTCGCTCCGGACTTCGACGCTGCTCGGCACCGGGCTGCGCTGGCCCTATTTCGTCACCCTCGGAGAGCACGCCGACGTTCGGCTGACGCCCTATCTCTCGGGGGTCACGAGCACCCTGGAGACGCGCTATCGGCAGCGCTTCTCCTTCGGGCGGCTCAACGTCGAAGCCGCCGTGTCGAGGGACAGCCTGCAGGACAACACGCGCGCCTTCCTCTTCGCCGACGCCCGGGTCAACCTGCCCGGCGAGTTCCGCTTCCGGGGAGATCTGGAACTCGTGTCGGACCCCTCCTACCTGAGCGACTACGACTTCTCCGGCAAGGACCGGCTGGACAGCGCGGTGTCCGTCCAGAGGACCCGCGACGAGGAGGACATCTTCCTGCAGGCGACCGCGTTCAGGACGCTGCGCGGCCCCGACCTGCCCGTGAAGGATCAGGTCACGGGCCGCCTCGTGGAGGGACGCTACGAGCGGCGGCTCCCGACCGGACCTCTCGGAGGCGATGCATGGCTCAAGGTGGACACCACGACCCTCATCCGCCCGTCGAATGTCGACGTGGCGGGGCGCGACGTCGCACGGCTCGGCGCAGCGGTCGACTGGCGCGACAGCTGGATCGCGGGCCCGGGCCTCGTGGTGTCCGCGCGGGCCGGATATGATCTCTCGCTCTACAGCATCAGCGAGGACTCGACCTTTCCCGGACAGGTCACGCGCCGCACGCCCTACACGTCCGTCGATCTGCGCTGGCCGCTCCGGCGGACAGGGACCGGGGGCGCGGCGCATCTCGTCGAACCGGCCGTCGCGCTGGTCTGGAGCGAGACCTCCGGCGGAGACGTGCCGAACGAGGATTCGACGCTCGTGGAATTCGACGAGGGCAATCTCTTCGCGCTCGACAGGTTCCCCGGCGCAGATCGGCGCGAGGAGGGCCTGCGCGCCGCGCTTGCGCTCGGCTATACGCGCGTCGATCCGTCCGGCTGGTCGCTCGGCGTCACTGTGGGGCGGCTGTTTCTGGAGGAGCCCGGCGATTTCTCGTCCAGCACCGGGCTCACAGGGACGAGTTCCGACTGGCTCATCTCCGCCCGGTACGATCTCGACGACCGGCTCAGGATCGCGTCCCGCGCGCTGGTGCAGGATCTCGGGAACATCACCCGCGCGGAGACGCGTCTCGACTGGGCGGGCCGGCGGCTGGCCGTCGGGACCGTCTACACCTTCGCCGAGGCCGATCTCGCCGACAACCGCCCCGACCCGACATCGGAATGGACGCTCGACGCGTCCTACAGGTTCAACAGGAACTGGAGCTCGCAGGTCGACTGGCGCTATGACACCGAAGGGGGACGACCGGTGACGACGGAAATGGAACTTCGCTACCAGAACGAGTGCGTGCGCGTCGATCTTTCGGTCTCGCGCCGCTTTCCCCGGTCGGCTACTGTGTCGCCGACCACGGAATTCGCCTTCGAGGTCGCCTTCGGCGGCTTCGGGGCACGCGGAGACAGCCGGGCCTACCGGCGGACCTGCACTGGATAGGGGCGAGAAGAGTGAGACGTGAACAGGCACACCCGGGCAGACGCCTTGTTGGATTCATCGCGACGCTGGCGCTCGCCGTGTCGCTCGCCACGCCGGTCCCGGCGCAGGGTCTCTTCGACCCGGTCGCACGAGTCGACGACAGCGTCATCACCGCGTGGGAAGTCGACCAGCGCGCCCGCTTTCTCGAGCTGTTCCGAACGCCCGGCGACACGCGGGAAATCGCCCTGGAGCGCCTGATCGACGAGCGGCTTCAACGCGGCGCCGCGGAGGCCGCGGGCATCACGGCGACACCCGAGGCCATCGAGGCCGGCATGGCCGAATTCGCCGCCCGCGCGGAGCTGCCGATGGAGCAGTTCATCGACGCCATCGGACAGGGCGGCGTCACCGTCGAGGCCTTCCGCGACTTCGTGATCGCGGGCATCCTCTGGCGCGAGGTCGTGCGCGCGCGGTTCCTCGACGCCGCCCGGCCCGACGCGGAGGCGATCGACGAGCGCCTGCTCGAAGTCGGCACCGAGGGCGGCACGCGCGTGCTGCTGAACGAAATCGTCCTGCCCGCCGACGACCCCCGCACCGCAGAGGCGTCCCGGGCCCGCGCCGGCGACCTCGCCCGGATCAGCGACGAGGACGCCTTCCGCGAGGCCGCGCGGCGCTTCTCGCGCGCACCCACGCGCATCCGTGGCGGAGAGCTCGACTGGCTGGCCATCTCCGGCCTGCCTCCCGAGGTGCAGCCCGCCGTCGCCGGTCTCCGCCCCGGCCAGACCACGCGCCCCATAGAGCTCGGCACGAGCATCGCGGTCTTCCACATGCGCGACCGCGAGGACGTCCGCGCCGCGGCGCCGGACGACGTCGCGGTCGACTTCGTCACGCTGACGCTGGGATCGGCCGAGGACGTGGCCCGGGCCACCGCCGGGCTTCAGACCTGCAACGATCTCTACACCGTCGCCCGGGACCTTCCCGAGGACCGGCTGCGGCGCGAAACCCTGCCGCGCGCGCAGATCCCCGTCGCGGTGCGCACCGCCATCGCGCCTCTCGATCCCGGCGAGACGACGACGCTTCCGGGAGAGCCCGGGACGCTGGTGATGCTCTGCGGCGAAGAGCTCGATACCGAGGCGGCGCTCAACAGGCCGGCCGTCGCGGAGGCGCTCGCCAACCGCCGCCTCGGCGCCCGCGCCGCGCGTCTGCTTGCGGAACTTCGGGCTTCGGCGACGATTACACGCGAGGAATGACCCGTCCTGTCGCGCTGTCCTGCGGCGATCCCGCCGGTGTCGGACCCGAGATCGCGGTCGCCGCATGGCGGGCGCTCGGATCCGGGCTTCCGTTCGTCTGGATCGGCGATCCGCGTCACCTGCCCGCCGGGACGCCCACGGCGACCGTCGACGATCTCGGGGACGTGGAGGCCGCCGCGGTACATGCCCTCCCCGTTCTCGAAATCGACTTCGCCGCCTCCGCGACGCCGGGGCTCCCCGATCACCGGAACGCGCCGGGCACCGTCGCGGCGATCGAACGCGCGGTCGTGCTCGCGCGATCCGGCGCGGCCTCGGCCGTCTGCACCTGCCCGATATCCAAGAAGGTGCTGATCGACGGCGCGGATTTCGCGCATCCCGGCCACACCGAATTCCTCGCCGCGCTTGCGGGCACCGGCCGCGTCGTCATGATGCTCGCCTGCCCGGAGCTGCGTGTCGTGCCCGCGACGATCCACGTGCCGCTGGCCGAGGTTCCCGGCCTGCTCTCGCCCGCGCTTCTGGAGGAGACGATCCGCATCACCCGCGCCGCGCTGATCTCGGACTTCGGCGTCGCGTCGCCGCGGATCGCGGTGGCGGGCCTCAACCCGCACGCCGGCGAAGGCGGCGCGATCGGCCGCGAGGAGATCGAGATCATCGGACCGGCGCTCGACAGGCTGCGGGCCGACGGCGTCGACATCCTCGGTCCGCTTTCGGCCGACACGATGTTCCACGCCGCCGCGCGGCGGACCTACGACGCCGCGATCGCGATGTATCACGACCAGGCGCTGATCCCGATCAAGACGATCGATTTCTCCGGCGGCGTGAACGTGACGCTCGGACTGCCCTTCATCCGGACCTCGCCCGACCATGGGACGGCCTTCGACATCGCCGGCCAGGGCAAGGCGGATCCCACCTCGCTCATCGCCGCGCTGCGCCTCGCCGCCGGGATGGCGGAGCGGCGCGCACGTCAGGCCTGCCGTGGGCGCGGATAACCGCCCGCGGACCGGCGAGGGGGCCGTCTGCCCCGTCACGCCGGAGGCATGCGCGGAACAGGGCGAGGGGGCCGTCTGCTCCGTCAC
>CAYTBD010000016.1:0-17427 GCA_964435755.1 uncultured Rhodobacterales bacterium | reverse complement strand
GGCCACGGCGATTTCTAGCTTCACCTTCGGCACGAAGTTCACGGCGTATTCGGCACCGCGGTAGATCTCGGTATGTCCGGACTGCGATCCGAACCCCTTGATCTCCGTAACCATCATGCCGCGGACACCGATGGAGGTGAGCGCTTCACGCACCTCCTCGAGCTTGAACGGCTTGATCGCTGCAATGATGAGTTTCACTTGCATCCCCTTCCGTTGCGCGGGGACCGCCCCCGCGGGTTCACGGGAAGACAAGAGCGGAGACGCCGGGCGACTCAAGCAAGCGAGTAACGTTTCGGTGACGGATTCATCAGTCGAATGCACAATTTTTGCACAATGGGAGGCTTGTGCCTGAATATTGGGCAGACCTCGAATGCTGCGGCCGCGAGATTGATGGTCCACTTCCCGCGCCATTCACGCTATCTTCGCGGAAACGGGCAGGAAGAACGCAGGACCGACAATGGCCGGCAAGAACGGCAAGCGCCCGCCACTCGTGGCGGAGCGGCGTTATCCGAAGAAGACGGCGAAGAAGAGCAAGGCCTCGCGCCGCGCGACGCCCGCGCGACGCGCCCGCGCGTCGAGGCCGAAGCGGGGGCTTCTCGGACGTGTGGTCTTCGGCCTCCTCGGCTGGCTTACGCGGCTTGTCTGGTGGTTCACGTGGCGCACGGCCCTGTTGGGCGGGATCGTCGTGGGCCTCTTCGTCCTGTACTATGCGACACAGCTTCCTCCCGCCTCTCAACTGCTGGACGCCCGCGCCCGCGGGTCGGTGACGATGCTCGACCGGGAGGGGCAGATCTTCGCGTGGCGCGGTGAGCAGTTCGGAGGGCAGATCACCGCCGATACCGTGTCGCCGCATCTCAGAAACGCCGTTCTCGCCACCGAGGACCGGCGGTTCTACCGGCATTTCGGCGTCAGCCCGCGCGGCGTGGCCGGCGCCGTGCGCATCAACATGCGCGAAGGCCGCGGGCCTTTCGAGGGCCACGGCGGGTCCACCATCACGCAGCAGACGGCCAAGCTTCTGTGCCTCGGTGTGCCCTACGACCCGGACGGGGGGATGACCGAGGCTCAGTACGAGGCCGACTGCCGCCGAACGACGCTGGTGCGCAAGGCCAAGGAGGCGATCTACGCGCTTGCCATGGAGTTGCGCTACTCGAAGGACGAGATCCTGACGATCTATCTCAACCGGGCCTACCTGGGCGCGGGATCGCGCGGGTTCGAGGCAGCGGCGCAGCGCTATTTCGGCAAGTCAGCGAACGAGGTGTCGCCCGCCGAGGCGGGAATGCTCGCCGGCCTGCTCGTCGCGCCCTCGCGATTCGCGCCGACCGCGAACCTCGAGCGGTCGCAGAACCGGGCGGCGGTGATCGTCGGGCTCATGGAGGATCAGGGGTACCTGTCGGAGGCCGAAGCCCGCTTCGCGCGGGACAATCCGGCGCGGCTGTCGCAAGCCGCCGAGGCCCGCGCGGGCGGCTACTTCGCCGACTGGGTGATGGATTCCGGGCCGGCCTTCCTCACCCGCGAGACGACGGAGGACGTCGTCATCCTCACGACCCTGGACCAGAAGATCCAGCAGGCGGCGGAGGACGCGCTGCAGTACGTCTTCGACACCAAGGTCAGCGAAGGGTCGGAGGCGCAGGCCGCCATCGTCGTGATGAGCGCCGACGGCGCGGTGCGGGCCATGGTCGGAGGGCGCAAGTTTCGCGGCGTCTCTGGTCAGTTCAATCGCGCGATCCAGGCCAAGCGGCAGACCGGGTCGGCCTTCAAACCCTTCGTCTATGCCGCCGCGCTCGACTTGGGATGGCACCCGTTCGATCCGATCCTCGATGCGCCGATCACGATCGACGTGCCGGGTTCGGCTCCGTGGAGCCCGAAGAACTACGGCGGAGAGTTCTACAACCGCGACGTCACGCTGACCGACGCGCTGCGGCTGTCGCTCAACACGCCCGCCGTGCGCCTGTCCGAAGCCGTTGGACGGGAAGCCGTGAGCATGGTGGCCGACCAGTTCGGCATCGAATCGGACCTCGCGGCCGGCCCGGCCATCGCGCTCGGAACCTCCGAATCGACACTGATCGAGATGACCGGCGCCTATGCGGGCATCCTCAACGGCGGCACGTCTGTCACGCCCTACGGCCTTCTGGAACTGCGCCTTCAGGCAGAGGACATGCCGCTCATGGGTCAGGAAGGCGGTCTGGGGGAGCGCGTGATATCGGAGACCGCCGCGCGCGAACTGGTCTACATGATGGCCGAGGTGGTCAACAACGGCACCGGCAGGCGGGCCGCCCTGCCCGGCCGCCCGGCCGCCGGCAAGACCGGCACCACACAGGCGGCGCGGGACGCGTGGTTCATCGGCTTCACCGCGGATTACGTCGCCGGCATCTGGATGGGATACGACGACAACACCCCGCTCAAGGGTGTGACCGGCAGCGGCCTTCCCGCCGAGATCTGGCACGAGACCATGCTTCGGGTGCACGAAGGCCTCCCACCGCGCGGCCTGCCGATGATCGTGCCGGAGCCGCGAAGCGTGCCCATGGCGGGACGGACCCAGCCCCGGCAGGAGGTGTCCGACAACGTGCTTCTCGAGGTGCTGAACTCGATCTTCGGCGGCAACTAGAGCGCGGCACGTGATGCACGCTCATCCCCTGAATTCGCAGGTTCGTGACGTCGCGAGGCCGGTTGCCGCTCTTGCGAGGCAAGCTCCGGCTAGCCCGCTGTCCGCAGGTCCCGAATCAGCAAGTCGATGTCACCCCGACGTTGGTCGAGCATCGCGCCGATCTCGGTCCGTTCAGTCTTGAGCAGGCTGATGCCCTCGATCAGCAGATCGAAGAACAGATCGCGCCCGGAGCGGTCCGAGACGAGGAAGGTCACAGCGAACGGCGCCTGGCCGGGCAGGTCCGCCGTCGCCCGGACCTCGAGGAACGACTTCACCGGCTGCGCGCCACGCACGGTGATCTGCCCGCCGATGAACTCGCGGAACCGCTTGCCGTACTTGCGCGCGATGTAGCCGGTGAAGGCGTCGGCGAAGGCGTTGAGCTGCGCCCGGCTCGCGCTGCGCGCGTCGGGTCCGAGGGCGGATCGCGCGATCGTCGGCACATCCGCATAGCGGCGGAAGATCGCCTCGAAATCGCGGTACATCGCGGATTCCGACTGGCCCGAATTGATCACCGCGTTGATGTCGGCCACCGCCCGCGTGATGAGGTCACGGGCCGCATCGGCGGAGAGGGACAGCGCGGGCGTCGCGGCCGCGATGCCCAGCGCCGAAAGGCCGCCGAGAACGACACGTCTGGAAATCTCATTCGCCATAAAGGTCCTCATAAGGATCGAAATAGGTGTCTTCCGCTTCGTCCCCCAGTTCGAACCGGCGGTTCTGGAGGTAAATGCTGCGTGATTGGCCGTAGCTGTCGGCGCTTTCGTAGAGAATTCCGTCGATCGAGGTGGCGAGCCGGGCGCGCGTGTCGATGACCCGCACGACGCGGCCGGTGGGAGAGACCCAGTTCGGCAGATCGGACGCGATCACGCCGACCGGATTGAGCACGATGTCCACGACGGTCCCGGCAGCGTCGCGTTCCGTCGACGGACCGAGCAGGGGAAGCTCGAGATAGGCGCCTTCCGGGGCGCCCCAGACGAACAGCGTCTCGCCGAAATCCGTGTCGCGCGGCTCCAGCCCGAAGGAACTGGCCGGATCGAAGATGCCGCCGATGCCGAGCGTCGAATTGATGACGAACCGGAAGAGGTTGTGGACCGCGTCCTCGCCTTCGCCCTGGAGGACATCATTCACGACATGGCTCGGCGCCTCGAGATTGGTGGCGAAGTTGACCGCGCCCTGCCGGACCGGCCCCGGCACGCTCTCGCTCCAGGCGCGGGCCACGGGGCGCAGGACAGCGCGATCGGTGGCGACGTTGTTCGCGTGGATTTTCCGGTTCTGCGCCTCGTAGGGATCCCAGACGTCGACCGGCCCGGGCGGCGTGTTGCACGCCGAAAGCGTCAGCAGAGCTGCGAGACCCCCGGCAAGGGTCGCGGACGTCCGGTGCATCACATTCGGCATGAGGGTCACTCTTTCAGGGCACGGCGCAAGAGATAGGGGTCCAAGATTGGATTCGTAGCTCATTTCGTGGTGAAAAACCATTCTGGCGCGGCCGCCGGAGGCGCAAATTTCAGGATTTCGGAGATTTGCACTCCTGATTGGCACTTTTCCGCAGGCCCCCTTCCCGATAGCGTCGCCGCGACGGATGAACTGGAGACCGGAATGACAGGAAGAATCGAAGCGCGCCTCGCGGAACTGGGGGTGACCCTGCCCGACGCGCCCGCGCCCGCCGCCAATTACGTGCCTTGGGTTCAGGTCGGCGAGACAGTCTATGTCTCGGGGCAGGTCTCGAGCGGTCCCGACGGGCTGATCCTGGGCAAGCTCGGCGCGGACATGGAGGTCGAGGCCGGCGCGGCGGCGGCGAGATCCTGCGCGATCAGTCTGCTGGCGCAGGTCCGCGCGGCCTGCGGCGGAGATCTCGACCGGTTGGTGCGGGTGGTGAAATTGACCGGCTTCGTGAACTCGACGCAGGATTTCGGCGATCAGCCCAAGGTCATCAATGGCGCTTCGGACTTCCTTGTGGAGGCGCTGGGAGAGGCCGGGCGCCATTCCCGCTCGGCCGTCAGCGCGGCGTCTCTTCCGTTCGGCGTCGCCGTCGAGATCGAGGGGATCTTTCAGGTGAAATGACGCCGCCGCTGCCGCCGGACTTCCTGCGCATTCCCTTCGCGCACCGGGCGTTTCACGATGCCGGGAGCGGTCGTGCGGAAAATTCGCCCGCCGCGATCGAGGCGGCGATCGCCGCAGGATACGGGATCGAAATCGACGTCCAGCTGACCTCGGACGAGACGGCCGTCGTCTTCCACGACTACGACCTGAAGCGCCTGACCGGAAAGGCCGGGTTCGTGAGGGACCGGACGGCGGCGGAGCTTGCGGGCATCCCGCTCTCGGAGGGCGGCGGCACGATTCCCACGCTGGCGCAGTGTCTGGGGATGATCGGCGGGCGCGTCCCCCTGCTCATCGAGATCAAGGACCAGGATGGCAGGATGGGCCCGAACGTTGGCGCGCTGGAACGGGCGGTCGCGATCGACCTCGCCGCGTATGACGGTCCCGTGGCGGTCATGTCCTTCAATCCGAATTCGGTCGACGCGCTGCGGCACTTCGCGCCGGCGGCGCCCCGCGGGCTCACCACGTCGTCGTGGACTCCGCGCAACTGGAAGAACGTACCGCCGCAGACATGCGACAGGCTCCGCGCCATCCCCGACGTCGACCGCGTCGGCGCGGCCTTCGTCAGCCACGAGGCGGGCGACCTCGGACGCCCGCGCATCGCGGACCTCAAGAGGCGCGGCATGCCGATCCTCTGCTGGACGATCCGCTCGCCGAAAGCGGAAGCCGAAGCGCGTCGCGTGGCCGACAACATCACCTTCGAGGGTTATGCCGCCGACGTTCCCGCCGCTTGACGCGCGGACGCCGCAGGCCAAGTAGTCCTTCATCAGCGAAGTTCGGAAGATGCGCGAAGAATCCATCGAAATCTCGGTCGTCGGATCGCTGTCCGAGGTCGAACCCGCCGCATGGGACGCCTGCGCCTGCCCCGAGGCGGCGGACGGCGGTCGTCCGCGCGATCCGTTCACGACCCACCGGTTCCTGAAGGCGCTCGAAGACAGCCGCTCCGTCGGCGCCGGGACCGGCTGGCAGCCGCAGTACCTCGTCGCGCGGGATCAGCACGGCGAGGTGATCGCCTGCGCGCCGCTCTATGCCAAGGGACACAGCCAGGGCGAATACGTCTTCGATCACAACTGGGCGCACGCCTTCGAACGCGCGGGCGGGCGCTATTACCCCAAGCTCCAGATCGCCGTGCCATTCACGCCGGCGACCGGGCGGCGGTTCCTCGTCAGGCCGGGGCACGAGGAGACCGGGACGGCGGCGCTGATTCAGGGCGCGGTCCAGTTCGCCTCGCGAAACCGGCTGTCGTCGCTGCATGTGACCTTCTGCACCGAGGACGAGGCCGAGGCCGGGGCGCGGACAGGCCTGCTTCACCGGGTGACGCAGCAGTTTCACTGGGAAAACCGCGGCTACGCCGATTTCGACGCCTTCCTCGCCGACCTGTCGTCACGCAAGCGCAAGAACATCCGCAAGGAGCGCAAGACCGCGGCCGAGTTCGGCGGCGAGATCGTCGCGCTGACGGGCGAGGAGATCGAGCCGTGCCACTGGGACGCCTTCTGGCGGTTCTACCAGGACACCGGCGCGCGCAAATGGGGCACGCCCTACCTCACCCGGGCCTTCTTCGACCGGGCACAGGAATCGCTGCGCCGGGACATCCTTCTCGTCCTCGCGATGCGGGGTGGCCGTCCGGTCGCGGGCGCGCTCAACTTCATCGGGCGTGACACGCTCTACGGCCGCTACTGGGGCTGCGTCGAGGACCACCCGTGCCTGCATTTCGAGCTCTGCTACTACCAGGCCATGGAGTATGCGATCGCGCAGGGGATGGCCCGCGTCGAGGCGGGCGCGCAGGGCGCGCACAAGCTCGCGCGCGGCTACCTCCCGGTCCAGACGCATTCGCTCCACTGGATGGCGGACGACGGTTTCGCACGGGCCGTGCAACAGTATCTCGAAGCCGAACACGATGCGGTGGACGAGGAGATAGAGATTCTGACAAGCTATGGACCGTTCAGGAAGGTGACCCAGGAGGACTGATGGCCGAGAAATTGACCGACGCGCAGCGCGACAAGCTGCTGTCGCCGCTCTTCGAGACGGGCTGGAGCATGACGGAGGGCCGGGACGCGATCACCAAGAAATTCGAGTTCCGGAATTTCGTGGAGGCTTTCGGATTCATGACGCGGGCGGCGCTTCATGCCGAGAAGCTCGATCATCATCCGGAATGGTTCAACGTCTACCGGACCGTCGAGGTGACCTTGTCCACGCACGACGCCGGAGGATTGACGGATCTTGACGTCACCCTGGCAAACCGAATGGACAAGCTCGCATGATCGACAACCTCATGATGCTCGACGTCGGTGGCGTCACGGTGGGCGAAATCCTGACGGTCGAGTTCTTGGCGGCGATCCTGGGAAGCCTCTTGGCGGCCATCGCGATTCTCGTCGCGGGGTTCATCCTCGCCGGCTGGGCCAAGCGGCGAATACGCCGGGTGGCAGAGATGAGCCCGCGTTTCGACGCGACGCTGATGAATTTCACCTCGAACATCGTCCGCTACGCGATCATCGCCTTCGCGATCCTCTTCGTTCTCAACACCTTCGGCATCCAGACAACGTCGCTCATCGCGGTCATCGGTGCGGCGGGTCTCGCCATCGGCCTCGCGCTTCAGGGCACGCTGTCGAACATCGCCGCCGGCGTGATGATCGTCTTCTTCCGGCCGGTGAAGATCGGCGATTTCGTCGAGGTCGGCGGCCAGATGGGGACCGTGAAGGACATCAACCTGAATTTCATCGAACTCGCCACGCTCGACAACGTGCAGGTCATCATGCCCAACGGCGAGGTCTGGGGAAACACGATCAAGAATTATTCGATCCACACCGAGCGCCGCGCCGAGTGGGTCTTCGGCGTGAGTTACTCCTCCGACCTCGCGAAAGCGGAAAAGGTCATCATCGAGACGATCACGGCCGACCCGCGCGCCATGACGGAGCCGGAGCCCTTCATCCAGGTTACCAACCTCGGGGATTACTCGGTCGACTTCACCGTCCGCGTCTGGTGCGCGGCGGCGGATCTCTGGGGCTTCTCGACCGACATGAAGCGCGCGGTGAAGGAAGCGCTCGACGCGGCGGGGATCGAGATACCCTTCCCCACCGCCATCGAAATCCAGCGCCCCGCCGCCTGATGCCTACAGATCGGCGAGCATCGCCTCGCCGGTCGACACTTCGCAGACACCGGGCTGTTCGAGGTGGAAGCGCGTGACCACGCCGTCCTCGATCAGCATGGCGAAACGCCGCGAGCGGTTCAGCATTCCGACGGCAGCGTTGTCATAGGCGAGCCCGAGCGCCCGCGTGAACGCGGCGTCGGCATCGGCAAGGAGTGTTATGCCCGCTCCGGCCGCGCCCGTCGTCTCGCCCCAGTAGCGCATCACATGCGCATCGTTCACCGACACGCAGATGATCTCGTCGACTCCCTTGTCGCGGAATGCGTCGGCGGTTCGCACGAAGCTCGGCATATGGGCCGAATCGCAGGTGGGCGTGAAGGCGCCCGGCACGGCAAAAAGGATAACCTTGCGCCCCGCGAGCCTGTCGGCCAGCGATACACGTTCCGGGCCGTCCGGCCCCACACGCAGAAGCGTCGCCTGGGGCAGACGCTGTCCTTCTTCGATCATCCCCGATGTCCCTGTCCCTGACGTCCGGCCTACATCGCGGCCAGGAGTTCCTCGCCCACCGATATCTTGCAGGTTGCCGGTTCGTCCACGTTGGCCACCTTGATGACGCCGTCCTCGAGGAGCAGAGCGTACCGGTTCGACCGGTTGTAGAGCCCGATCGGCGGCGCGGTGAACTCCATGCCGAGCGCCTTCGTCAGAGCCGCGTCCGGATCGCCCAGCATGGTGATCCCCGCTTCGGCGGCGCCGGATGCCTCGCTCCAGGCCTTCAGCACGAACGGATCGTTGACGGAGATGCAGATGATCTCGTCGACGCCTTGCCCGCGGAACTGCTCCGCGGTGCGGATGAAGCTCGGCAGATGGATCGTGCTGCAGGGGCCGGTATAGGCGCCCGGGAGTCCGAAGACGACGACCTTGCGGCCCGTCAGGCGATCCGCCAGTTCGACGAGCTGGGGCCCGTCGTCCGTCATCTCGACCAGCGTCGCGCCCGGGAGTCTCTCGCCTGCGGCAAGTGCCATCTTCGTTCCTCGCATTGCGTTTCCGTTCCGCCGGGATATAGCGTCGTCCCGGCTGGTCGACCAGACAGGGGAACGAGGATTTGTCGCATATCGTGGTCATCGGCGGAGGGCAGGCCGGGGCGTCGCTCGTCGCCAAGCTGCGCAGCGAGGGGTTCGAGGGCGACCTCACCCTCGTCTGCGAGGAGCCGGTCCCGCCGTATCAGCGCCCGCCCCTGTCGAAGGCCTACCTTCTGGGCGAGATGGAGGAGGAACGTCTCTATCTCCGGCCCGGAAGCTTCTACGACGAGCATGGCATTTCGCTGCGGACCGGGCTGCGCGCCGAGGCGATCGACCGCGCGGCGAAGACCGTGACGGCGGGGGGCGAGACCATCGCCTACGATCAGCTCGCGCTCACCACGGGGTCTGTGCCGCGCCGTCTTCCGCCGGCGATCGGCGGTGCGCTGGACAGCCTCTACACCATCCGCACGCTCGCCGATGTCGACGCGATGGCGCACGAATTCGTGGAAGGCCGGCGCGCCCTGATCGTGGGCGGCGGCTATATCGGGCTCGAGGCGGCGGCGGTCGCGGCGCGAAAGGGGCTGCACGTCACGCTCGTCGAGATGGCGGACCGGATCCTCAAGCGCGTGGCCGCGCCCGAGACCTCCGTCTGGTTCCGCGACCTCCACCGCGCGCATGGCGTCGACATGCGCGAGGGCGTAGGGCTCGAGCGGCTTCTTGGCGACGATCGGGTGACTGGCGCGCGGCTTGGCGACGGGACGGAGTTCGACGTGGATTTCGTCATCGTCGGGGTCGGCATCGCTCCCGCGACGGACCTCGCCGCGGCGGCCGGTCTCGACTGTTCCGACGGCATCCTCGTCGACGACCGCGGCCGCACCTCCGACGCCTCGATCTGGGCCGCCGGTGACTGCACGCGGTTTCCCTATCGCGGCGAGAAAATCCGCCTCGAGTCCGTTCAGAACGCCATCGATCAGGCCGAGGCCGTCGCGATGAACATGCTGGGCGCCGACGCGCCCTACGTGCCGCAGCCGTGGTTCTGGTCGGACCAGTACGACGTCCACCTCCAGATCGCGGGCCTCAACACCGGCTACGACCGGGTCATCGTCCGGCCCGGCGACAAGGACGGCAGCCGGAGCCACTGGTACTACGCGGGCGACCTGCTGCTCGCCGTCGACGCGATGAACGACGCGCGGGCCTACATGGTCGGGAAGCGGCTTCTCCAGGCGGGGAGGTCGCCGTGCGCCGCGGCCATCGCCGATCCCGCGACCGATCTCAAGGCGCTTCTGAGGCCATGAGGATCATCGGCGGGCGGTTGCGGGGAACCGCGCTCGCCGCGGTCGGAACGGGCGATCCGGCCGCGCATCTGCGACCGACGTCCGACCGGGTCCGCGAGAGCCTGTTCAACATCCTCCAAGGCGGGCGGTTCGACGATCCGGTGACGGACGCCCGAGTTCTGGATATCTTCGCGGGCACCGGCGCGCTCGGCCTCGAAGCGCTGTCGCGCGGAGCAGCGTGCGCGACATTCGTGGAGACCGGCCGTGCGGCGCTGTCCCTCCTGCGCCGCAACATCGCCAAGACCCGGACCGCGGAAGAGACGACCGTCGTCGTGCGGGACGCCACCCGGCTCGGAGTGCATGACGGGCCGGCGTTCGACCTCGTGTTCCTCGACCCGCCCTACGGCAAGGGGCTGGGAGAGAAGGCCCTCGCGGCGGTCGCCGATGGCGGATGGCTCGCCGACGAGGCACTGATCGTCTGGGAGGACAGCGCGCCCAGGGAGGCCCTGCCCCGCTTCGCGCGTCTCGAAAGCCGCCGTTACGGCGACACCCACATCACCCTTCAGCGATTTTCCGCGGACTGAGCCACGCGGGGGTCGCGCGACTCGGCGGCGACAGGCAGGATCGGCCCATGTCTTCACTGGCCCTCAGACTTGCCGACTGGCTGGCGATCGACGATGCGCATGAGACGCCGGCATCGGCCCGGCCGCGGGCACATGACCCGCCGCTGATCGGCGACATCGTGACGTTTCGCGCCGGCGTCGCCGAACACCTCGTTCAATGGCGTCGGGCCAAGGGCGAAGACGATCCGGACCCGCAGGATCTCTGATCGGCCGGGCGGCCCTCCGTGGCGGCGGCTTCGCCGGAGCGAGGAGCCTGAAGGTGCCTCTTTCAGTAGGTCGGATGGAACGTGCCGGCGGGAGACAGGGTGAAGATGTCGACGCCATCGGCGGTCACGCCCACCGAGTGTTCGAACTGCGCGGAGAGCGACCGGTCCCGTGTCACGGCCGTCCAGTCGTCGGCCAGCACCTTGGTCTCGGGCCTGCCGAGGTTCACCATCGGCTCGATGGTGAAGAACATGCCCTCTTCCAGAACCGCGCCTGTTCCCGGGCGCCCATAGTGCAGCACGTTCGGCGGCGCGTGGAACACCCGCCCGAGCCCGTGGCCGCAGAAATCGCGCACGACCGACATCCGCTGCGACTCGACGTGGGCCTGGATCGCCGCGCCGACATCGCCGAATGTGTTGCCCGGCTTGACCTGCTCGATCCCCTTCATCAGCGCGTCGTGCGTGACCTCGATCAGCCGCTCCGCCTTCCGGCTGGGCGTCCCCGCGACGTACATCCGGCTCGTGTCTCCGAACCAGCCGTCGACGATGACCGTCACGTCGATGTTGAGGACATCGCCGTCCTTCAGGACCTTGGGGCCAGGAATGCCGTGGCAGACGACGTGATTGACGGAGATGCAGCTTGCGTGCTGGTAGCCCTTGTAGCCGATGGTGGCCGAGGTCGCGCCGGCGGCCTCCACCATGTCGGTGATGACGCGGTCGATCTCTTCGGTCGTCTGTCCCGGATAGACGTAGGCCGACATCTCGTCGAGAATATGCGCCGCCAGTTCGCCGGCCCTGTGCATGCCGGCGAAGTCCGAGGCTTCGTAAATCCTGATGCCGTCCCGAGTCACACGGCCACGATGCGTTTCGTCCAAAACCATCTCCCTGGTTTCAGGCCCTAGATAGGCCAGCGAATCGCGTTTCGCCAGTCTCCAGAGGCAACCTGTCCCGCAGCCAGACGCCCTCGGGCGTGATCGTCGTGCCGTAGCAGATCGCCTCGACACCGGCCTCGCGCGCCATGGCGAACGCGCGCGCGTATGCCGGATCGAGATCGCTGGCCAGCCGGAAGCGGGCGCAATCCGTCCGCTGCACGAGATAGAGCATGACGGCGCGGTGGCCGAGCGCGACCATTGCCGCAAGCTCTTCGAGATGCCGCGCTCCGCGCGCGGTCACGCAATCGGGAAATTCTGCCCAGTCGCTCTCGCGCTTCAGGTGGACGTTCTTCACCTCCACATAGACGTCCGGGAGACCCACTTCCGTCAGGAGAAAGTCCACGCGGCTGCGCTCCCCGTATTTCACTTCGGGCCGCACCTGTCCGTAGGCGGCGAGGTCGGGAACCGCCCTCGCCTCCAGCGCCTCGCGCACGACCCGGTTCGGCACGGCCGTGTCGATGCCGGCCCAGTGACCGTCCCCCAGATCCGCAAGCCGCCAGGCGAAGGGCAGCTTGCGTCCCGGCGCGGCCCGCTCAACCCAGACCCGAAGACCCGGTTCGGCGAGGCCGATCATGCTCCCCGGGTTCGGGCAATGCGCCGTCACGTGGCCCGCGCCCTCGACCTCGATATCCGCGAGAAAGCGTTTGTAGCGTCGGATCAGCCGACCCGGCACAAGAGGGGATGGAAAGCGCATCGGCGGCGACCTATACCGGCGAGGCGCGATCCACAAGGAGGCGGTCCCATGCCCAATCCGACGGCTGCAATGCTTGTCATCGGCGACGAGATCCTCTCGGGACGCACCCGGGATTCGAACATGCACTACCTTGCCGGTGAACTCACCCGGCACGGGATAGACCTGCGCGAGGTTCGCATCGTGGCCGACGACCGCGATGCGATCGTGGCGGCGGTCAAGGCATTGAGCGGCACCTACGACCACGTCTTCACCTGCGGCGGCATCGGACCGACGCATGACGACATCACCGCCGAGGCGGTCGCGGACGCGATCGGGGTTCCGATATCGGTGCGCGACGACGCCCGTGCCATCCTTCAGGCGCATTACGACCGGCAGGGGACCGAACTGAACGCGGCACGGCTGCGCATGGCGCGGATCCCCGACGGCGCGGCGCTCATCGACAATCCGATCTCGGCGGCGCCCGGTTTCGTTTTGGGCAATGTCCACGTCATGGCCGGGGTGCCGCAGATCTTCGAGGCGATGGTGGCGAGCGTCATTCCGACGCTGACGGGCGGGAGGCCGCTCTACAGCCAGTCGATCCGGATCGACCGGGGCGAGGGCGACATCGCCGGACCGCTGAGCAAACTCGCCGAAAAGCATCCCGACCTCACCTTCGGCTCCTACCCCTTCGTGAAGGACGGCATCTACGGAGCGAGCGTCGTCGTCCGTGGGCCTGACGGTGCGGCGGTCGACGCCGCGATCTCGGAGCTTGCGGCGCTGTTTCCGGGCGACACCGCCTGATGCCCGGCCCGGCCCGGCTTCTCGAGGTGGTCGAAGCGACGTGGCCCGCGGCATCGCGGACACGGATCGGCCCCTGGACCATCCGGGACGGACAGGGCGGCGGCAAGCGCGCATCGGCCGCGACCGCCGACGATCCGGTGGCCGCCCGGGACATCCCGGTAGCCGAACGCGCGATGGCGGATCTCGGCCAGCGGCCCCTCTTCATGATCCGCGCCGGTGACGAGCCGCTCGACGACCTGCTCTCCCGGGCGGACTACGAGCTTCTCGATCCGGTCGACATCTTCGCCATTCCGCTGGCCGACCTGGAGCTCCCGGCCCCGCACCGGCTCGGCGCGATCCCGTCTTGGCCCCCGCTCGCCATCCAGCGCGAGATCTGGGCCGCGGGCGGCATCGGCCCGGCCCGCATCGCGGTGATGGAGCGGGCGTGTTCGCCCAAGATCACATTCCTGAGCCGCCGCGACGACCGGCCTGCGGGAACCGCCTTCGCCGCAATTCACGATGGCGTCGCGATGGTTCACGCACTCGAGGTGCTGCCCGAGTACCGCCGCCGCGGCGTCGCGCGGGCACTGATGGCGGGCGCGCGGAAATGGGCGCTCCACGAAGGCGCCGCCGATCTCGCGCTGGTGGTAGCGAAGGCCAACACAGGCGCGCAGGGGCTCTATTCTTCCCTCGGGATGGCCCGTGTGGGACAGTACCACTACCGCATGAAGACAAAGGAATCGCAGTCTTGAGCAAATCCGACCTGCCGACCGCCCTGGACCTGCCGATGGCCGATCCGCTTCCGCCCGAGACGCGGAAGTATTTCGACATCTGTCAGGAAAAACTCGGTCTCGTCCCGAATGTCCTGCGCGCCTACGCCTTCGATGTCGACAAGCTCAACGCCTTCACCGCGCTCTACAACGACCTGATGCTGGCCGAGAGCGGTCTCTCGAAACTCGAGCGGGAAATGATCGCCGTGGTCGTCTCGTCGATCAACCGGTGCTACTACTGTCAGGTCGCGCACGGCGCGGCGGTGCGGGCGTTGTCGGGCAAGCCTGAGCTTGGCGAGCAGATGGTGATGAACTACCGCACGGCCGATCTCTCGTCGCGCCAGAGGGCAATGCTCGACTTCGCGGCGATGCTGACGGAGGCCAGTTCCCGGATCGAGGAATCCGACCGCGAAACGCTCCGCGCCGTCGGGTTCTCGGACCGCGACATATGGGACATCGCCTCGGTCGCGGGGTTCTTCAACATGACGAACCGCATCGCCTCGGCCACGGACATGCGCCCCAATGACGAGTATCACGCGCAGGCGCGATGAAACTCGCAACGGCGATATTGGTGGCTGCGATGGCGCCGGACCCGGCGCTTTCGGTCGAGATCGGCCTGCCGCCCGGGGCGGTGCTGACCGACGAGGCGGTCGAGCCCTATGACAGCGTTTCGCTGCCGTGGGGACCCTATCCCGAGGACGGCGTGCTGCCCGTGATCGAGGCGGAGGGCGCGGTCGCGCGGCGCGCCTACGAGATCGGGTCCGGCGCGCTTACCTCGCTGCAGCTTCTGGTGCCGCTTCGTGAACAACTCGCCCGACAGGGCTTTGCCGAGGTCTATTCCTGCGAGGATGACATCTGCGGCGGTTACGACTTCCGGTTCGCGCTCGACCTGCTGCCGGCCCCGGCGATGTACGTCGACCTCGGGGACTACCGGTACTACCTGGGAGCGCGGGACGGCGAGGACGGCCGCGAGCACGTGTCGATCGTGACGAGCCGGGGCAACGCCGAAGGATTCGTGCACATCACCGAGGTCGCTCCGACCACGGCGGAACTGATCCTTCCCGAGGTGGAGGTCGACGATGCGTCGGCGCCTTCGCCCGCTCCGGCCGCCTCCGACGCATCGCTCGCGGCGCAGCTTCTCGAAACCGGCCACGCGATCCTCGAAGGCCTCGCCTTCCCGTCAGGCTCGGCCTCGCTCGCGGAAGACGCCTATCCGAGCCTGCGCGCCCTCGCGGCGTTTCTCGAGGAGAACCCCACGGCCGTCGTGTCCCTCGTCGGCCACACCGACTCCGTCGGCCGTCTCGATGCGAACACCACGCTGTCCCGCGACCGGGCCCGGGCCGTCCGCACACGCCTGATCGGCGCCTACGACCTCGACCCCGGCCGCATCCTCGCCGAAGGCGCGGGATTTCTCGCGCCGCGCGCCAGCAACCTCACGCCCGAGGGCCGCGCGGCGAACCGGCGGGTCGAAGTCGTTTTGCTGGCCCTCGAATGAAAAGAGCGCCCCGAGGGCGCCCTTCCCAGCTGCGGGAGTGTCAGTGGGTCACCACTTGTCGGGACCTTTCTCGACGAAGGACTCGACGAGGAAATCGATGAAGGCCCGAACCTTCGGCTGCGTGAAGCGGCCGGGGGGATAGACGGCGAAGATGCCCTGCGTATCGATCGGAAGGTCCGGGATCGCTTCTTCGACGAGCCCCTGTTCCATCGCGTCAGCATAGAGGAAGCTCGGAAGGTAAGCGATGCCGAGGCCAGCGATGGCGGCGTTCAGGAGCGACTGTCCGTCGTTCACGGTGAGCCAGCCGGAGGTGCGGACCTGGCGCTTCTCGCCGGAGGGCGCGGTCAGCTTCCACACGTTGCCCGACGAGTTGTTCGAGTAGTGCAGGAGCTTGTGCTCGTTCAGGTCGTCGATCTTCGACGGGCGCCCGAATTTCTGGAAATAGGCCGGCGAGGCAATCATGCGCCGCGTCGTCTCGCAGAGCTTTCGGGCGCGGAGCGTCGAATCCTCGAGTTCGCCGATCCGGATCGCCATGTCGAAGCCTTCGGAGATGAGTTCGACGTAGCGGTTGTTCAGCACCATGTTCACCGTGATCTCCGGGAACAACTGCAGGAAGTCCCCCAGCACGGGCGACAGGTGATTCACGCCGAAATCGGTCGCGACCGAGATGCGCAGGAGACCCGACGGCGCGGACTGCATCGAGGTCACGAGCGCATCCGCTTCGCCGGCGTCGTTCAGGACGCGGCGGGCGCGATCATAATAGGCGAGCCCGATCTCGGTCGGGCTCACGCGGCGCGTGGTTCTGTTGAGGAGACGCGCCCCCAGACGCGCTTCCAGCGATGAGACATGCTTGGAAACCGCGGATTTCGAAATTCCCATCTTCTTGGCAGCATCCGTGAACCCCCCCTGATCCACGACCGTTGCGAAGGCCTCCATCTCGGTCAAACGATCCATTATTCAGCCTTTGTTACCGACACCCTCCAGCGATCCCCGTTATGATTTCGAAATCGGGCGACAATGCGGAACATGCCGGACAATGTTGCGGTGTTCTGAGGATCGTTTTTCGGTCAGAAACGGGCCTGTCCACAACGCGACCACGGTTTCGTCACGACCGTTAACGCGAGGTGAACAATTTTTTCATTAGCCTTCATATAGTTGCGGAAATCCGGGCGCCCTGGTCTATCGCGCGCTTGGCGTCGAGTTCCGCCGCCACGTCGGCGCCACCGATCACGTGAACGCTCCTTCCCATGGCCTGCAGCGCGTCGGCCAGCGACCGCTCGGGCACCTGTCCGGCGCAGAGAACCACCGTATCGCAGGGGAGGCACTGGGGCCGCTCCCGCGCCTCGCCGTGGGAGATGTGAAGTCCGGTCGCGTCGATCCGTTCGTAGTTCACCCCGGCAATCATGCGAACCTGCTTCATCTGGAGGCTTGCCCGATGGATCCATCCGGTTGTCTTGCCAAGCCGCTTGCCGGGCTTTTCCGCCTTCCGCTGAAGCAGCGTCACGTCCCTTGCGGGCGGCGCCGGCTGCGGACCCTCGGGCGCGAGACCGCTCCTGAAGCGGGCCGGATCCGCCACGCCCCATTCCTCCCGCCACAGCTCCGGAACGAGCGTGGGACTCTCCCCCGCGTGAACGAGGAACTCGGCCACGTCGAACCCGATCCCGCCCGCGCCGACGATGACAACGCGTGGCCCTACGGCCGCACGACCGCGCAGGACATCGACATAGCTCAGGACGTTGGGGCCGTCCTGACCTTCGATCGCGGGATCGCGGGGCAGGACGCCGGTGGCCACGATCACCTCGTCGTATTCCGAGAGCATCCCGGCCGTCGCGGCG
>CAYTBD010000015.1:5058-17503 GCA_964435755.1 uncultured Rhodobacterales bacterium | reverse complement strand
CAGTTCGGAACCAACTGGTCCACCTACTCCCGTTTCGTCGGTGACGTCTTCGGCAACGCCTCGCTGCTCTTCGAGAACGGGTTCGACGGCAACCTATTCTTCGACAATGACGGTAACGTGTCGCTCGGCGTGACGATGTCGGTCATCCCGCTTCCGGCCCCGGCATTCTTGCTTCTCGGCGCGCTCGGACTGCTCGGCGCGTGGGGGCGGTCGCGGCGGTGGGCTGGGTGAGAGACGCACACTCACTCGCGGTCATCCGCCGCCGAGCATTCGCGCGAAGACATGATGTCGGCGCAGGGGATCTGTCTGCGGCACTTGTTTCAATTGGAGGTCAGAATGTTTGATCAATCGATCATCTCCTGGAGAAGGACAGTGCTGGCGCTCATGGTCCCGATAGGAGCTGTCGCGGCAGGATGCAGCAGTGGAAACGGTGACGATACGGCGGATGATGGAACAACATCAGGGACCGGGCTGCCGACCTCGGAAATCCCGACAAAGTTCATCGCGGAGACCTTCGAGTTCGTCGGCATCGATGGGGACACCGGGAGCGCGGGCAACTTTCTGGTCCGTTTCGCAGAGGGCGGATCCTTCGAGGGCACGGTCGAAGTCGTAGATGCGGACACCATCATACTCGTGACGGATGAATTTCCAGGAACGGATGTCGAGATAACGTACAATTCCGCGACGGGGTTCTGGGAATGGGACGCGGGCACCGGAAATCCGGTGCAATGGGAGGTGGTGGACCGTGGGGACCTCCTCAGGCTCATGCTCGTGAACCCCGGTCCAAGCGACGGCTTCGTCGTAACTGGCGGGTTCGGGTTTGAGACCATGGACATGCCGACCACCGGATCGGCGATCTACTCGACGGACAGCTTTTCGCAGGTGATACTCAGGGACGCGACCGCCGACCCATCGGACCTGAACGGGAGCCTGTCCGTTAGCGATGGGGTCGCTCTGAATGTAGACTTTGGTTCCGGGGGCACCGTCACCGGCTCGGTTTTCAAAGGTTCGGGTCTGGTCGATGCGGACAATGACGGCGTCGATGACGATCGTTTTTCGACCGAGATCCTGCTCGACGGGACAGTGATCGGGTCGCGGATATCTGGCACGGTATCCGGAGGCACGACGACTTTGGACGTTGACGACACGGGCAACCCTGCGAACGTCAACCTCGACATTGCCGCTTCCGACGCCGACGGGCGGTTCTACGGCGACGGCGCGGATATTGTCGCCGGGAGTTGGGAAGGCACTTTCAATCTCAACGATGGCGATCCTGCCAATCCGATTTCGCAGGGCGACGCCGTGGGATATTTCGAGGCGTCCACAGACTGATCCGGTTGGACTTGCCCGCGTCACGCGGAGTAGACCGAGTGGCGTGGTGACAGGCTACCGGAAGGCGGAGAGGGCCCCGGACCCGGCGCGCGCCAACCACCGACACCCGGACCGGGGCCTGGGTCAGATCCCTGCTTGAGCGCAAGCCAACGCGGCTCGTCACCGTGGCTATCGCCCACAGGACGGCGCGCATTGCATGGGCGCTGCTCGTTAAGGGAGAGAACTACAGCGCCGCACCGGCCACCTGAACCAAGGAGGACATGGCAGCGCCCCAAGGGCACCGCGACGAGATGCATGGGCAGACGTGAGTGATGATGATCAAGTGAGACCGCTGCCGGCGCACCCCGAGGTGCTGTCAGGGCTTCAAAGCTCGATTGTCTGATTGGGACCGGGCATGCGGACTTCATCAAGGCCAGCGGTCAGACGCACCGCGCACACAGGCCGGACAAATGACCGCAACCTGCTTTGATCCAAGTCGCTCGAGAAAACCCTTGCAAAACCGGAGCCGTCCACAAATGACAGCACCCGCCGCAGGGCAAGCGACGTTTGACAGTCCCGTCTCTATATGGCGCTGGAGTGCGGTGCCGAACTGTTGGATTTCCGCCGGTCATTCGACTAGTGATCGGCAGACCAGAGGAAGGGCCAGGGAACCATGACGGACAACAACACTCCCGACATAATCTATACCAAAGTGGACGAGGCGCCGGAGCTTGCCTCCGCATCGCTGCTGCCGATCATCCGATCCTTCGCGACCGCGGCGGGCGTCTCGGTCGGGACGAAGGACATCTCGCTTGCCGGGCGCATCCTTGCCGCGTTTCCCGAACGCCTGACCGGGGCGCAACGGCAGTCCGACGATCTGGCCGAGTTGGGGGAACTCGTGAAGACGCCGGATGCCAACGTGATCAAGCTGCCGAACATCTCGGCCTCGGTCCCGCAACTCGTCGCCGCGCTGAGAGAGCTTCAGGCGCAGGGCTATGACATTCCCGACTTCCCCGAAGAGCCGTCGACCGACGAGGAACGCGAGATCCGCGCACGGTACGACGCGATCAAGGGCTCCGCGGTGAACCCGGTGCTGCGCGAGGGCAACTCGGACCGGCGGGCGGCGGCCGCGGTCAAGAACTACGCCATGGCGAACCCGCATTCGATGGGGATCTGGTCGAAGGAGAGCAAGACCCGCGTCTCGTCCATGTCGGCCAACGACTTCCGCTCGAACGAGAAATCCGTCACCCTGACCGACGCGCAGGCCGGACCCGCGCGGATCGAGCTCGTCGCCAAGGACGGCACCGTCTCGGTGCTGAAGGAGGGGGTCCACTATCCCGCGGGCACGGTCGTCGACGCAACATTCATGTCGGCCAGGGCGCTCGATGCCTTTCTCGCCGACCAGATCGAGGCCACCAAGCAGGACGGGATCCTTTTCTCGATCCACCTCAAGGCGACGATGATGAAGGTCTCCGACCCGATCATCTTCGGCCATGCGGTCACGGCCTACCTGAAGCCGGTCTTCGAGAAATACGGCGACGAGTTGAAGGCCGCCGGCGCGAACCCGAACTCGGGGCTCGGCGATCTGATGGCGCGTGTCCGGGAGATGCCGAACGGCGGCGAGATCGAAGCGGAGATCGCCGCGACCATGGAGGACCGCCCGCCGCTCTACATGGTCAATTCGGACAGGGGCATCACCAACCTCCACGTGCCCTCCGACGTGATCATCGACGCCTCGATGCCCGCCCTCATTCGTGCGGGAGGCAAGGGCTGGGGGCCCGACGGCAGCGAAGCGGACGCGAACTGCGTGATCCCCGACAGCTCCTACGCATCCGTCTATGACGAGGCGATCAGCTTCTTCAAGGAGAACGGGGCGCTCGACCCTTCGACCGCCGGCACGGTCCAGAACATCGGCCTGATGGCGCAGAAGGCCGAAGAGTACGGGTCGCACCCGACGACCTTCGAGATCCCTGCGGATGGGACGGTGCGGATGATCGCGGCCAACGGCGACGTCCTGCACGCGCATGAGGTCGCCCAAGGCGACATCTGGCGCGCCGCCTCGACGCGCAAGGCGCCGATCGAGGATTGGGTGCGTCTTGCGATCTCCCGCCAGAAGGCGGAAGGCTGCGAGGCGATCTTCTGGCTCGACGAGACCCGTGCGCACGATGCCGAGCTGATCCGCTACGTGACGCCGATCCTCGAAGCCGAAGGCGTCGCCGACAGGTTCCGGATCCTTGCCCCCCGCGAGGCGACGCGGGCGAGCCTCGAGACCATCTGGAACGGCAGGACCTCCATCGCGGTCACGGGCAACGTGCTGCGCGACTACCTTACCGACCTCTTCCCGATCCTCGAACTCGGCACTTCGGCGAAGATGCTTTCGATCGTGAAGCTGATGAACGGCGGCGGTCTTTTCGAGACGGGGGCAGGGGGCTCTGCTCCGAAGCACGTCCAGCAGCTCATCGAGGAGAACCATCTGCGCTGGGACTCGCTGGGAGAATTCTGCGCGCTGGGCGAGAGCCTGAAGTTCCTCGGCGAGGCGAAGAACAACCCGAAGGCGAGATTGCTGGGCGAGGCGGTCGAGATCGCGACGCAAGGTGTGCTCGATCACGACAGGTCGCCCGGACGCAAGGTCGGGCAACCCGACAATCGCGACAGCCACTTCTACTTTGCGCTCTACTGGGCGCAGGCTCTCGCGGCGCAGTCGGAGGATTCCGAGCTCGCCGCACATTTCGCTCCGGTCGCAAAGAGGCTTGCCGACAACGAGCAGGTCATCGTGGGCGACTTTTCGGCGGCGCAGGGCAAGACGGTCGATATCGGCGGCTACTACCATCCCGATCCCGACAAGACCGCGGCCGTCATGAGGCCTTCGGATACCCTGAACCGCATTATCGGTTGACGAAAGGTCAGGCGCGCCATCCGGGCGCGCCGTCCACGCCCGACCATGGCCGATCCGCGCCGGGGCCCGCTAAGGGGCGGGACTCCGGGTTCGGAAGCAAAAGACTTGCGCATTCATCCATCGGCAGCGCTGTCGGGTTCTGACCCGCGCGCGGCCGGCCGGCTGATGAAATCCCGCTGGTAGGCGGCGTTGGAAATGTTTCACGCAGCCGTCACGGAAACATCATCGAAGCCCCATACCGCCTTGTGAACCACCCCCCGCAACTGGAGATTGGGAAATGCGCAAGCTTGTCCTCACGACGGTATCGTCTCTGCTTCTTTCGGTGCCCGCCTTCGCCCAGACCGAGATCACCCTCTGGCACGCCATGGGCGGCGCCCTGGGCGAATCGACCAACGAAATCGCCGAGATGTTCAACGCCAGCCAGTCCGACTACCGTATCGTGCCGATCTACAAAGGCACCTACGAGGAGACCCTGACGGCCGGCATCGCCGCCTTCCGTGCCGGCGAGCAGCCGAACATCATGCAGGTCTTCGATGCCGGCGCGGCGACGGTCATCGGCGCCGAAGGCGCGACGATCGCGGCGGCCGACCTCCTCGCCGAATACGGCTCGATCCCGTTCGACCCGGAGGACTACATTGCCGGCGTGCGCAATTTCTATGCCGACGCGTCGGGCAAGATGATCGGCATGCCGTTCAATTCCTCCACGCCGATCATGTACGTCAACGACGAGGCCTTCGAGGCGACGGGCCTCACGCCCCCGGCCACGTGGGAAGAGTTCGAGGCGATGGCGCCGGCGCTGGCCGAAGCGGGCTACATTCCGCTTGCCCAGTCGCATCTGCCCTGGATCTTCACCGAGAACTTCATGTCCCGTCACAACCAGCCGTTCGCCACGAACCAGAACGGTTACGAGGGTGCCACGGGAACGGAACTGCTCATCAAGAACGACGCGCTGATGAGCCACTTCTCCAAGCTCAAGGAGTGGAACGACGCCGGCTACTTCGGCTTCTTCGGCACCGGCTGGAACGAAAACCAGACGCCGTTCCAGGAAGGCGAGGTCGCGCTTTGGCTGGGGTCGTCGGGTTCGTTCGGCGGTCTGCGCCAGTCGGCCACGATGCCGTTCTCGGCCACGTTCCTGCCGTACTGGGACGCGGTCGAAGGCGCGGGCACGAACACCTTCATCGGTGGCGCCGCGCTCTTCGCGATGTCGGGCAAGTCCGATGAGGAGAACAGGGCCTCCGCGGCGTTCTTCGAATTCCTGACCTCGCCCGAAGTGCAGGTGAAGTGGCACAAGGACACCGGATACGTTCCGGTCACTCCGGCGGCCTACGAGCTTGCGAAGAGCCAGGGCTACTACGAGGAGCAGCCGGCGGCAGAGGTCGGCGTCCTCCAGCTTCTCCTGCCCGGCTCGGAGAACACCCGTGGCTATCGGATGGGCTTCTACGTCCAGATCCGCGACGTGATGAACCGCGAGTACAGCCGGATCCTCAGCGGTGAAACCTCGGTCGAGGACGCGTTCGACGCGATCGAGACCGAGGCGAACCAGCTTCTCGAGCGCTTCGCGCGCACCAGCAGCTGATCCTCCGTGACAATCGCTACGGAAAACACGGGCGGCGGCGCACTGCGCCGCCGCCTTCCGTGGACGCGCCGAACCGCATCGGTCGAGGCGCCGCCGCAAGCGGGAGCGAAGCGTGTTCAGTTTTCGTCGCCGCTCTATCCATGGCTCCTGCTGATCCCGCAGCTCTCGATCGTCGTCATCTTCTTCTATCTGCCGAGTTACGAGGCCCTTCGTTCGTCGTTCTTCCTCGAGGATCCGTTCGGCTTCGGATCGACCTTCGTCGGGATGGAGAACTACCAGACGGTCCTCACGAGCTCCGAATACGTCAGAACCGCCAGGTTCACGCTCGTCTACACGGCGCTCGTCACCTTCTTTTCCCTCGCGATCGCGCTGGTGCTGGCGATCAAGGCGGACACCGTCATTCGTGGACAGGCAAGCTACAAGACGCTCCTGATGTGGGTCTACGCCATCGCGCCGCCCGTCGCTGGTCTCATGGGCGTGATGTTCTTCGACCAGCACATCGGCCCCCTCACCGACGTCGCCGCGTTCTTCGGCTGGGACATGCGGGTGGGCCTCGACTACTTCGACACGGCCTTCGCCATGACCGTCGTTTCGGTCTGGAAACAGGTGCCGGTCAACTTCATCTTCTTCCTCTCGGGGCTGCAGTCGATCCCGGCATCGATCCGCGAGGCCGCGCTCATCGACTGCCGCAACGGCGTCCGCCGTTTCTGGACAGTGATCTTCCCGCTTCTCGCCCCCACGTCGTTCTTTCTCCTGATCATCAACATCACCTACGCGCTCTTCGACACGTTCGGCGTGATCGACGTGATGATCCGGGGCGAGCCGGGCGACAAGCCGCGGACGCTTGTCTATCAGGTGTTCCTCGACGGGTTCCGCGGCAACGACCTCGGCGGGTCCTCGGCGCAATCCGTCATCCTGATGCTGCTCGTCCTCGCCCTGACAATCCTGCAGTTCCGCTTCATCGAGCGGCGCGTGCACTACACCTGAGGCCGCGATGACCCGGACGACGCTCCTCGATCACCTCATCCTGATCCTCGGCTGCCTGTTCATGGTGGTGCCCGTTGCCGTCGTCTTCCTGTCGTCGACGCACGACTACGTGGAGATCCACCGCAACGGGCTCCAGGCCACGCTGGGCGGGAAGGGTGTGGAGAATTACGCGAATGCGATGTTCGAGAAAGGCGGATTCACCAAGACGATCACCGGCACCACGATGCTCGTGAATTCGATGATCCTCGGGCTTGGCTTCGCCATCGGCAAGATCATCGTCTCCATGCTCGCGGCCTACGCGATCGTCTATTTCCGCTTCCGGTTCGGGACCATCGCGTTCTGGATGATCTTCACGACACTGCTGCTGCCGCTCGAGGTCCGCATCCTGCCATCCTACGAGATCGTGCAGAGGCTCGGACTCCTGAATAGCTGGACCGGGTTGATCGTTCCGCTCATCGCCTCGGCCACCGGGACGTTCTTCTTCCGGCAGTACTTCAAGTCGGTGCCGGACGAGCTTCTCGAGGCCGCGCGGATAGACGGAGCGGGGCCGATGAAGTTCTTCATCGACATCCTCGTTCCGCTCTCGAAGACGATGATCGCGGCGATCTTCATCATCATGTTCGTTGTCGGCTGGAACCAGTATCTCTGGCCGACCCTGATGACGACCGAGGAGGGCTACTTCACCCTCGTCCGGGGCATCAAGCAGATCGTGAACGTCTGGGTCGGCTCCCAGATCCCCGACTACGCGCAGGCGATGGCGCTCGCGATCATCGCGATGCTGCCGCCGGTGCTCGTGGTCGTCATCTTCCAGAGCTGGTTCATCAAGGGTCTGACGGAAAGCGACAAGTAAAGGCGCGCCAATGGCTAGAATACACATCGACAGGGTCTCGAAAGTCTATCAGGGCGACGTGCGCGCCGTGCATGACGTCACCGCCGACATCGACGACGGGGATTTCGTTGTGCTCGTCGGGCCGTCAGGGTGCGGGAAATCCACGCTGCTGCGCATGGTGGCGGGTCTCGAGCACATCACCGAAGGCGATGTGCGGATCGGAGAGCGCCTGGTCAACAGGCTCAATCCGGCGGACCGCGACATTGCGATGGTCTTCCAGAACTATGCCCTCTACCCGCACATGACGGTCTACGGAAACCTCGCCTACGGGCTGAAGAACCGCCGGTTCGCGAAAGACGAGATCGATCGCCGTGTTCGCGAAGCGGCCCGGATACTGGAACTTTCCACATATCTCGACCGCAAGCCCCGCCAGCTCTCCGGCGGTCAGCGTCAGCGCGTGGCCATGGGGCGCGCGATCGTTCGCGAACCGGCGGCGTTCCTCTTCGACGAGCCGCTGTCGAACCTCGACGCGAAGCTGCGGGTCCAGATGCGGGGCGAGATCAAGCGGCTCCAGAAGCAGCTCGCCACGACCTCGATCTACGTGACCCACGACCAGCAGGAAGCCATGACGATGGCCGACGAGTTGATCGTCCTGAACGGAGGGCGGATCGAGCAGAAGGGCGCGCCGCTCGACGTCTATCGCGTTCCGGCCTCGACGTTCGTGGCCTCCTTCATCGGGTCGCCGCCGATGAACCTCGTGCCCGCGCGGATCGACGGCGGAGAGGTGTGGCTCGGCGCCACGCGGATCGGCACCGGCATCGACCGGCCCCCGGGCGAGGTGACATTGGGCATGCGGCCCGAGGATCTCACTCCGGGGCGCGGCGGCATTTCCCTTCGTGTCTCCTACGTCGAGGAACTCGGCGCGAGCCGGCTGATCCACGGAACGCACGAGGGGCAGGATCTCATCGCGGCGACCAGTCCGGACCACCCTCTCTCCGACGACATGGAGTTGTCGATCCGGCCCGAGGCTCTCCACTTCTTCGATCCGCGGACGGGTGTGCGGCTTTGAGAGGCGATGCGCGTGGCATCTTCCGCGATGCCGCTCCCGACCTTCCGGTGCCCCCGCTGCGGGTGCGCGACCGCCTCAAAGCCATGCCGCGATCCGAAGCGGCGCACCGCGCCGCGATGCTCGCGCTGCCATGCATGACCATGCTCCAGCATGATCCGGCGTCTTCGCCGCGACCGCTGGCGTTTCCGTTCGTGGCCGGAGCGTGGAACCTCGAGCGGTGCCTTTCGCCAGAGCTGTCGTCCGAGGTTCTCACGCGCGAACGCGTGGAGGTCGCCCTCCTGTCGGAGCTCGACAGCGGCATGGCGAGAACCGCGCAGAGGCAGACCTGCCGTGCCATTGCCGGCGCGCTCGAAATGTCCTGCGCCTACGGCGTCGAATTCCTCGAACTCGATCTCGGAAATCCGGTGGAGCGTGCGTTCTGCTCCGACACCGTGAACCTCGAAGGGTTTCATGGGAATGCGCTGCTCGCGCCCCGGCTCGGGACCCCGTTTCTGGTGCGGCTCGACGATAGCGGACACTGGTTCGGTGACGACAGCCCCGAGGCGCGGATCGGCGGCCGATGTGCCATCGGAGGCTGGCTCGACACGGAGGAAGGGCCCGTTCTCGCCGTGTCGGCCCATCTCGAGAGCAGCGCGACACCTGAGGAGCGCGGCGCGAGCTTCTCGTTTCTTCTCGATCTCGTCGAACGGGAAGCCGCCGGTCATCCGCTCCTGCTCGGCGGCGACTTGAACACGGGGCTGGGCGCCGGAGGCGATTGGCGGCGGGAGCCCCTGTTGACGGAGGCCGCAGAACGGGGTTTCGCGCTGCATTCCGGTGATCCCGAGCAGCCCACGACCCGCCCGAGCCGGATCACCCTGAATCCGCCTCGCGCCTACAAGCTCGACTGGATTCTGACCCGCGGTCTTCGAACCGGCGTCTCGGCCACGATCGCCGCCGTTGCGCCCGACGGCACCGTCCTGTCGGACCATGATCTTGTGACCGTGAGCGTCGTCGGGGTTTCCTGATGCCTGGGACAGGCACGTGCCTGTTCTTTGAGCATCTCGGCGGATGACCGGCATATCCGCGTGCCGATCGGCCTTCTGTGCCTTCAATGATGTTGCCCTTCCGGCCGGAAGGTCGTAACGCGCGCATCGAACATGGACCCGGATGCAGTTCCGGGTGGCTCTTCCGGCCGCCGATCCGCCGGACAACGACAGAAACGGTGCACCTGAATGCCGGCTTCGCCGCAGCATGGAAGCCGGATTTGGACACGTGATTCATGATTTCACTCGACGCTTACCGCAGCCAATGGCTTGGCAACCTTCGTGGAGACCTTCTGGCCGGTCTCGTCGTCGCGCTCGCGCTGATACCGGAGGCCATCGCCTTCTCGATCATCGCCGGCGTCGATCCCAAGGTCGGGCTATACGCCAGCTTCTCGATCGCCGTCATCACGGCGATCACGGGGGGGCGGCCCGGCATGATCTCGGCCGCGACGGCCGCGACCGCGGTCCTGATGGTGACGCTCGTGCGCGACCATGGGCTCGAATACCTGCTGGCCGCGACGGTTCTCGCGGGGCTTCTGCAGGTCGGGGCGGGGCTCCTCAAGCTCGGCTTCGTGATGCGCTACGTCTCGAAGTCGGTGATGACGGGCTTCGTCAACGCGCTGGCAATCCTGATCTTCATGGCGCAACTGCCTGAACTCGACCCGCGCGACGTGACCTGGCTCACCTTTCCGCTGGTCGCGGCCGGTCTCGCGATCATCTATCTCTTTCCTCTGCTGACGAAGGCGGTGCCCTCGCCACTCGTCACCATCGTGGTCCTGACGGCGCTGGTTTTCGCTCTGGGACTCGATGTGCGGACAGTGGGCGACATGGGCGCGCTGCCCGATACGCTGCCGGTGTTCCTGATCCCCGACATCCCGCTGGACTTCGCGACGCTGGCGATCATCCTGCCCTATTCGGTCGCCGTGGCCGTCGTCGGGCTGCTCGAAAGCCTGATGACGCAGAACATCGTCGACGATCTGACCGATACCAAGTCGAACCGCAATCAGGAGTGCATCGGCCAGGGCCTGGCAAACACAGCCACCGGTTTCATCGGGGGGATGGCGGGCTGCGCCATGATCGGCCAGTCGATCATCAACGTGAAGTCCGGCGGCCGTGGACGTCTCTCCTGCTTCGTGGCGGGCGTGTTCCTGCTGATCCTCGTGGTGGGCCTCGGCGATCTGGTGAGCATAATCCCGATGCCCGCCCTCGTGGCCATCATGATCATGGTCGCGATCGGCACGTTCTCGTGGTCGTCGATCAAGAACCTGCGCACCCACCCGCGCAGCTCGTCGGCGGTGATGATCACCGTCGTCGTGCTCGTCGTCATGACCCACAACCTGGCGATCGGCGTCCTGGCCGGCGTGCTGCTCTCGGGCGTCTTCTTCGCCGGAAAGATCGCGCAACTGTTCAGCGTCAGGTCCGAGATCAGCGCGGACGGGCGCGTCCGGACCTACCATGTCGAGGGCCAGCTCTTCTACGGCTCCGTCGAGGACTTCATGGACGCCTTCGACTTCAAGGAAGCGCCCGAGCGCGTCGTGATCGACGTGAGCCGCGCGCATATCTGGGATATCAGTTCCGTGCAGGCGCTCGACATGGCGATCCTCAAGTTCCGCCGCGACGGTGCCGAGGTCGAGGTCGTGGGCATGAACGAAGCGACCGAGACGCTGGTCGACCGGCTTGCCATCCACGACAAGCCCGGCGCGATGGACACGTTGATGGAACACTGAGGGGGGAACCATGACACAGAAGATCATCGCTCTGGTGGACGGGTCGATCTATTCCGAAAGCGTCTGCGACCACGCCGCCTGGATATCCGGGCGCACGGGGGCATCCGTCGAGCTGATCCACGTCCTCGGCCGCCGCGAGGCGCCTCAGAACACGGATCTGTCGGGATCGATACGGCTTGGAGCACGCACCAAGCTGCTGGAAGAGCTGGCAGAGCTCGACGCGCAGCGGGCACGGCTGATCAACCACCGCGGCCGGGCGATCCTCGAGGACGCGCGTGCCATACTGGACCGGGACGGCGTGAACGAGATCACGACCCGGCTGCGCCACGGCGACATCGTCGAAGCGATCTCGGAGATCGAGACCGATGCGCGCGTGATCGTGGTCGGCAAGCGCGGGGAGGCTTCGGATTTCGCGAAGGGACATCTCGGCTCGAACCTCGAGCGGATCGTGCGGACCAGTCACAGGCCTGTCTTCGTCGCCTCCCGCGCGTTCAGGCCGATCGAGAAGGTTCTGGTGGCGTATGACGGCGGCACCTCTGCGATGAAGGCGGTCGATCACATCGCCCGCAGCCCGCTGTTTCAGGGACTGGCGATCGAGGTGGTCACCGTGGGAGTCGACAAGGCCGAGGTGCGCAAGGGGCTGGAGGACGCCAAGGCGCTCCTGAAGGCAGCCGGAATCGATGCGGCGATCCGCGTCGTCGATGGCCGTCCGGAGGAGGTGCTTGGCAAGCTGGTCGAGACCGAGAAGGTCGACATGCTGGTGATGGGCGCCTACGGCCACAGCCGGATCCGCAGCCTCGTGATCGGATCGACGACGACCGAGATGGTGCGCTCCTGCAAGGTGCCCGTGGTCCTGATGCGATAGGGGGCGCATCCGCGGCGAAGAAGACCGGCAGCGTTTGCGCCATGGCCGGCATGACAGGTGCCGGTCCTTCAGCAACGGGTGCCGCCGCGACGGCGGCGGCGCTGCGCATCACCGTCCTTGTCATGTCATGCCGTTTCCGGTTTTCCCGCGTCGACCTTGCTTC
>CAYTBD010000015.1:0-5048 GCA_964435755.1 uncultured Rhodobacterales bacterium | reverse complement strand
CGGGGCGGTCCATGTCCCTCCGGACGCGGAACGTGCCCGCTCGCAGTGACGGGATGCGGCATGGTGTTTCGGCTTCCGGTCAGGCCGCGGCGTCCGCCGCATCGCGGCGGTCGAAGACGGCCATCTGGCTCGCGCCACCGAGCTTCGGGTGGGCGCCCGCGATATCCTCGAAGCGTGCGCCGTAGCCTGCGGCGGCGGCGGCGCGGGCGCACCAGCGGCGGAACCTGCTCCGGGTCCACTCGAAGCGATGGCCGGGATGGCGGAAGCGGTGCGGCGGCACACCGAGCAGGTGGTTGAATTCCGCGTTCGGCGTGGTGACGACCACCTGCGCCGGACGCATCTCATGGAACAGGGCGCGTTCGAGTTGCGACAGGCTGTCGGGCCAGAGATGCTCGATCGTCTCGATGAGCACGGCGCAGTCGAAACCGGCGAGGTCGGGCGCGGGCATCGTCATCGACGCCTCCCGAAGAACGATCTTGGGCACGCGGGCGTCTATGGCAGTCAGCCTCCGCCTCAACCTGTCGAGCGACGCCGTGCACACGTCGATCCCGACGATCTCCCGAGGCCAGGGCTCGACAGCAAGCCGCAGCAGGAGGTCGCCGTCGCCGCAGCCGAGGTCGAGCAGTCGTGCCGCGCCCGTCCTGCGCAGCACCGACAGCACGGCGTCCAGCCGCTCCTCGTGAAGCCAGCTCGTCATTCGGGCGCCGTCACCGGCCGCCGCATCAGGACGACGTCTTTCTCCGGCACTTCGCAGGACCACCCCCAGGCTCGCGCGAGGTGGCGAAACGTCTCTTCGCGGTAGAACACGACATGCGTTGGATCCCGCCGGTAGTGCCAGCCGGCGAAACGGTCGTCGTCGGTCTGGAAACACGTCATCAGAGCCAGCCATCCGCCCGGACGAACAAGCCCGCGGAGACGGGCGAAGTCCCTCCCGGGGAGGTGGAAGTGTTCGACGGTTTCGGTGCAGGCGACGAAATCGTAGGCGCGCCTCAGCGGGGTGGGGTCGGGCGCGAAGAACGGGTCGTAGAGCGCCATCTCGTGCCCCGCGTCCCGCAGCATCGCGGCAAGCGCCGGCCCCGGTCCGCAGCCGTAGTCGAGCCCCGATGCGCCCGGCGAGAGCCGGTCGAGAAGCGGATCCGCGAGCTTTGCGAGGAACCGCCGGTAGCGCGGGTCGGCGGGGTCGTTCTCGTGGTGACGGTAGTGCGCGACTTCCTCGTCGCGCGTGGGGTGCCGGGACGGGTGCAGAAAACGCGCCTGGCAGGCCGGGCAGCGAAAGTAGTCGCGTCCTTCGACCGACAGGAAGTGTCCCGCGCCCGTGGCACAGATCGGGCAGGCGCACGCCGGACCGCCTTGACCGTTCGCCGTCGCGCGGCTCACCCGGTTGCCGCTCGCGCGAGATAGACCGTCCGGGTGGACGGCCGGCCGGTGAGCGGAGTGTCGATGGTCACGGGTTCGGCCCAGGCGTTCGCGAACGCCTCGCCCAGACGGTCGAGGAAGCGCCGATCCGTCCGCTCGTTAGACCACAATCCGAAGATGCCGCCGGGCTTGAGGTGTCGCGTCAGGGCGACCTCGGAGGCGGTGAAGAGACTTGTCATCAGGAATTTCTGCCCGAGCATGATCTCGTAGATATCCACGCCGAGTCGCAACTCTCGGCGACGGCGCAGGCTGACCGCGCCGATCGGCGTGGGGCAGTAGTCCAGTTCCTCGAAGAGACGGCCCATGACGAAGGCCGATCCGATGAGGACCGGCCGTCTTTCCTCCCGCTAGTCTTGCTTGAGGCGTTATCGGCCCGCCGGCCCGGAAACGCAACCGACGCCGTCCTGGTGGGCAGGCACGGTCGCTCCAGCTCTCGACGACCGGTGTCGACCGGCCTTCAGCTCTCGTAGCGCGTCGCCCCGCGCCGCCGCTCGTCGAGTGGTTTCGACAGGATGACCGCGCGGTGCGCGCGCTGATCGCAATTCGCGCGCGGGCAGATCCTGCAGTTGATCCCGATCTGCGTGACGCGAGACCCGGTCAGATCCTCCGCATAGCCGATCTCTCCGGCGTGCTCGATCGCGCAGCCCATTGCGACGGCGAGCCGGACATCCTGCGCGTGGCGTGTGAACGTCGGCCGGTCGACGGTGCGCGAGAAGACGAAGAACTGGCTTGTGTCGGGCATCTCGACGAACTGCGGGACGATGCTTCCCGGTGTCCTGAACGAGGTGTGCACATTCAGCCGGGGGCAGGCGCCGCCGTGTTCCGCCAGGTGGAAATCGGTCGAGTTGAATCGCTTCGTCACGTTGCCCGCCTTGTCGATCCGAAGGAAGAAGAACGGCACGCCCTGCGCTCCGCTCCTCTGCAGCGTCGTCGCCCGGTGACAGGCCTGCTCGAAGCTTACGCCGAACCGCGTCGCGAGATGGTCGAAGTCGTACTTGCAGGTCAGCGCTTCGGCGAAAAACGCTCCATACGGCATCAGGACCGCCGCGGCGAAGTAATTCACGAGTTCGACGCGGCACCGCAACAGTCCGTGGGCATCGGAGATGCCGGACTCTCCGAGCAAAGTGTCCAGCGTCCCCTTCTGCTCGATGAGGCCGGCCACATGGACAAGCTGGAAAACCCGGTTGGGATAGTCGAGCGCCTCGGAGAGGAACACCTCGCGACGGGTCTCATCGTAATCGCGCAGCGTATAGGGCAACTCGGCCACGGGCACGAGGCGCACGGTGAGGCCCAGCTTCTCCTTCAGCCGTGCCTTGAGCGCGGGATAGAGTTCGTCGGTCGGGATGTGCCGGCCATCCCAGAAGGTTTCGGCGGCGGCCTCCAGCCCGGGGAAGTGGTTCCGGTTGCGCCGGAAGAAGTCGTGGACGACCGCTTCCGGCGATGAGGCGAGAAGTGCGCCCGTCTCGCTTGACCCGCCCGCCATCGTGAGAAGCTGATCGGTGGCGGCGAGGTAGGCGCGGTGAAGCTGAAGAAAGCACGCGGCAAGCTCGGGGCTGTGGATCTGCGCGGCGCGAAGCTGCGTGAGGTCGGGGCGCTGCCCCTCGAACAGGGGGTCTTGCACGGTCGCGCGGAGGTCCGCGAGAATCGTGGTGTCGTCGTCCTCGGCAATGTCGCGCCAATCGATACCGTAGGCCTCGAAGAGCTTGAGCATCACGGCGACGGAGACGCTGCGTTCGTTTTTCTCGAGGAGATTGACGTAGGATGTGCTGATGCCGAGGGCCTTGCCCATCTGTGCCTGCGTCTCTCCCCGCTCGAGCCGGAGACGCCTAAGGTGCGGTCCGATATAGGTCTTTTGCATGACGCCTCCCAATCCGTAGAATTTACATTTACACAAAATCGGCAATTTGTGAATCTTCGCATTCACAGCAGGACCCGGTTTTGCTTCGGGGTCGCGTCCGCTTGAGGCATCGTATGCGCACAGCAGTGCCTCGGGAGGAGCCACCGTCATGAAAACCGGCCAGACCCATCTTTTCATCCCCGGCCCGACGAACGTGCCAGAAGCGGTCCGCCAGGCGATGAATGTTCCGATGCAGGACATGCGCGCACCGGATTTCGGCGACCTCACGCTTGGCCTCTTCAAGGACCTCAAGCGCGTCTTCCGGACCGAGACGGGCAGGGTCATGATCTTCCCCGGCTCCGGTTCTGCGGCATGGGAGGCGGCGATCACCAACACGCTCAGCCCGGGCGACAAGGTGCTGATGTCCCGCTTCGGGCAATTCTCGACGCTCTGGGTCGAAATGGCCGAACGCCTCGGCCTCGACGTCGACGTGATCGACGTGCCGTGGGGCGCCGGTTGCCCGGTGAAGGAATACGCCCGACGGCTCGGGGCGGACAAGGGCGACGAGATCAAGGCGGTCTTCGTCACCCACAACGAAACCGCGACGGGCGTGTCCTCGGACGTCGCCGCCGTCCGGCGCGCGCTCGACGACTGCTTCCACGATGCACTGCTGTTCGTCGACGGCGTGTCGTCGATCGGCTCGATCGACTTCCGGATGGACGAGTGGGGCATCGACCTTGCGGTGACGGGAAGCCAGAAGGGCCTGATGTTGCCGGCCGGTCTCGGCATTCTGGCGGTCAGCGAGAAGGCGATGGAGGCCGCGAGCACGGCTTCGATGCGCCGCGCCTATTTCGAGTTCTCCGACATGGTCCGGATGAACGAGGCCGGCTACTTTCCCTACACGCCGCCGACCCAACTGCTCCACGGCCTCCGCCGGTCGCTCGACCGGATCTTCGAGGAGGGGCTCGACCATGTCATCGCCCGGCATGGCCGCCTTGCGGAAGGGGTTCGCCGCGGCGTCGCGGCCTGGGGGCTTGACCTCGTGGCCGAGCATCCGACGCTCTATTCCGACACCGTCTCGGCGATCCGTACGCCGCGCGATGTCGACGCGCGGGAGGTCATCGCGATCGGCTACGAGCGCTACAACGTGTCCTTCGGCTCCGGTCTCGGCCCGCTCGCGGGCAAGGTGTTCCGCATCGGCCATCTGGGGGACCTCAACGAGGGCATGTGCCTTGCCGCGCTGTCGCTCGCAGAGCTGTCGCTCGCCGCCGCTGGCGCGAAGATCGACTACGGTGCGGGGGTCTCCGCGGCGCAGCAGTGGTACGCCGACAGTCCCGCCGAGCGCGCGCATCTGCGTCTCGCTGCGGAATAACCGCCCTCCACCTCGGGAAAGAAACATGAGTCACACGCTCCACCCGCTTCGGCGGCAACGACTTCAACGGTCCGAACTGGCCGTTCCGGCCTCCAACCCGTCGATGATCGAGAAGGCCGCCGACGGGGACGCCGACTTCGTCTTCCTCGATCTCGAGGACGCCGTCGCGCCGCCAGAGAAGGAGAAGGCCCGCAAGAATGCCGTCGAGGCGCTCAACGACATCGACTGGGCGGGCAAGGGAAAGACCGTTTCGGTCCGCATCAACGGGCTCGACACCCACTACATGTACCGCGACGTCGTGGACGTTATGGAGAAGGCGGGCGACCGGGTGCACACGCTCCTGGTGCCCAAGGTGGGCGTGCCCGCCGACCTCTACATGGTCGAGGCGATGGTCAACCAGATCGAGCAGGGCTGCGGGCTGGA
>CAYTBD010000014.1:0-18418 GCA_964435755.1 uncultured Rhodobacterales bacterium | reverse complement strand
GATGATGCGTTCCGAGCGCCCGTCGCCGTAGACGTCGGCGGTGTCGAGAAAGGTGACGCCCGCGTCGAGCGCGGCATGGACGGTCGCCTTGGCATCCTCATGGCCGACGTCGCCCCATGAGCCGCCGATGGCCCAGGCGCCGAAGCCTATTTCCGAAACCTCGCGGCCGGTGCGTCCGAATCTGCGTGTCTTCATGTGATCCTCCTTGCAAGAGGCGTGCTACGCCCGGGCCTCGGCAACCTCAACCTCTCCGCGGGTGCGCGGGTTTCGTCGGGGCGCGGGTTTTCGCGCCCGCCCCTAACCGATGCCGTCCAGCACCGCCCGCGCCGCGCGCAGGCCGGGCGCCTCGCCGCCCCTGCCGAGCCGGTCCATCGTGATCTCGAGCGCCCCCGCCTGCGCGCCGGGCGCGTCGAGCAGCCTCAGAAGCGCCGGCGCGATGGTGCCCGGGCGGCAGGCCGCGCCGAGGAACTCGGGCACGGCCCGGGTCTCCGAGACGAGGTTCACGAGCGTCACCGTGTCGACGAGCAGCATCCGTCCGATGATCTGGCGCGACAGCCAGGCCATGTCGTAGGCGATGGCCATGGGCGTGCCCGCCGCCGCCAGTTCGAGCGAAACGGTCCCCGAGGCCGCGAGCGCCGCGTCGGCCGCCCGGAAGACGGCGCGCTTGCGCGACCCGTCGGCATCCTCGGCCGGATCGAGGATCACCGGCGCGCATGGCCAGCGCGCGGTGTGCTCGCGCACGAGCGCGGCCACGCCCGGGGCGGCGGGCACGGCCACGCGAAGCTCAGGCCGCGCCTGCGCCACACGGGCCAGCGTCTCGCCGAAGACCGGCGCGAGCCGGGCGATCTCGCCCCGGCGCGAGCCCGGGAGCACCAGAAGAAGCGGCGCCTCGCCGATGCCATGCCGGTCCCGGAACGCGCGGGCCTCCGCCCCGGTCGCGACGGGTTCGGCCACCACCGGGTGTCCCACGAAGTCGGCCCGCACGCCCACGGCTTCGAAATAGCGCGGCTCGAAGGGGAAGAGCGTGAGCACCTGATCGACGAACCCGGCCATCTTCCGCGCCCGCCCCGGCCGCCATGCCCAGACCGTGGGCGCGACGTAGTGGACCACCCGCACATCCGAGACCGCCTTCACCCGCCGGGCGACGCGAAAGACGAAATCCGGGCTGTCGATGGTCACGAGCACGTCGGGGCGCGATTCGACGACGGCCGCCGCCGTCTCCTTGATCCTGCGCATCAGGTGGGCGTAGCGCGGCAGCACCTCGGCGATGCCCATGACCGACAACTCGTCCATCGGAAACCGGCTGCGCAGACCCTCGGCCTGCATCCGGGCGCCTCCGATGCCGTCGAAGGTCGCCTCGGGGTCGAGCGTCTTCAGACCGCGCATGAGCGCGCCGCCCAGAGCGTCGCCCGACGCCTCCCCGGCGATCAGGAACACCTTCACGCGGGTCTCGCCCAGAGGAACATCCCCGCCTCGTCGGCGGCCGTCACGGTCGCCTCGCGGTCGAGCACGATCACGCCGCCCGCCTCGATCACGATCCCGTCGAGCTCTGCCGCCGCCGCGCCGCGCACCGTGTCCGGTCCGATGGCCGGCAGGTCGACGCGGCGGTCCTGCCCGGGTTTCGGCGCCTTGTAGAGCAGCCCGCCCGTCGACAAGGCCGGATCGCGCCGCTGTCGGGGCGTCTGCGCGGGACCGCCGAAGACGTCGGCGGCGAAGCCCAGCGGATCGTCGAGAAGGCCGCCGGTCGGCGCGAAGACCGTCTCGCGCGACAGGAGCGAGGCGAGCATCCAGTCCGTCCCCGGCATCGCCTCGACCGCGATCACCTGCCCGCCGGCCACCACGACCGCCTGCCCGATATCCGCCGCCCCGAGCGCGGCATGGGCCGCGACCGCACGCGCCACGTCCCGGTCGCTCTCCCGCCCGGGCCCCTTGCGGGTCAGCACGCCACCGGGCGGCAGGAGATCGGGCAGGATGTCGTGCGCCGCGCGTACGGTGAAGCCCGCCTCCTCGAAGATGTCGCAGACCAGACGCAGCGCGCCGTCGTCGCCCGCCTGAAGCGCCTGCATCATCCGCGGCACGAGCGGCATCGTCGCGGCGTCGATGGCCGAGGGATCGAGCGCGGGCCGCCCGACGCGGCCCGCGAAGCAGACCTCCGTCACCCCGCGCCCCTTCAGATCCTGAAGGAAGCTGCCGAGCCGTTCGATCCGGAAGACGACGGGATCCCGCGCAAGGCCGGACGTGAAGCCCTCGAGTTCGCAGACCAGCGCGCCGGGATGGCTCCGCAGGATCAACCCCGGCAGCGCCCCCTGCCCCGCGACGAGCGCCAGCATCGCGTCAGCCCGGCGTCAGGAACGACCGGTCGGACGCTCCCAGCACGAAATCGACGATGTCGCGGACATAGGCGCTCTCTGTCTCGTCGCCGAGCCGCCGCGTGCGCTCCTGAAAGGTGCCCTCGCCCTGCGCGAGCATCTGGTAGGCCGCCCTGAGCGCGGTGATGTCGGCGCGGGAGACGCCCTTGCGTTTCAGCCCCACGAGGTTGAGCCCGTCGAGATGGCCCCGCGGCGCCTGGACGAGGCCGTAGGGAATGACGTCGTTCGTCACCATCGTCACCGCGCCGACGATCGCGCCGCGCCCGATCCGGACGAACTGGTGAACGCCCGACAGGCCGCCGATGATCACGTCGTCCTCGATGACGCAATGCCCCGCCACGGCGGCCGAGTTCACCACGATCACCCGGTCGCCGATCTGCGCGTCATGCGCGATGTGGCACCCCGCCATGAAAAGACAGTCGTCGCCCACGCGCGTGACGCCGCCGCCCCCTTCGGTGCCGAGATTCATCGTCACGTGTTCGCGGATGCGGTTGCGCTTTCCGACGACGAGGCGGGTCTCCTCGCCCTTGTACTTGAGATCCTGCGGCACCTCGCCGATCACCGCGCCGGGAAAGACGACCGTGCCCTCGCCCACCTCGGTGCGTCCGGTGACGACGGCGTGGCTCCGCACCTCGACGCCCGCGCCGAGCGTGACCTGCGGGCCGATCAGGCTGAACGCGCCCACGACGGCGCCCGCATGCACCGTGGCGCCCGCCTCGACGACGGCGCTGGGGTGAATGATCGCGGTGGGATCGATGCTCACGCGTCAGGCCTTCGGAATGTCCATCATCGCGGTGAACTCGGCCTCGCAGGCCAGCTCTCCCTCGACGGTCGCCCGACCGGCGAACTTCCACACCTTGCCGCCGCCGCGCTTCGTCTCGATCTCCATGCGCAACGTGTCGCCGGGGCCGACCATCCGGCGGAACTTGGCGCTGTCGACCGCCATGAAATAGACGCCGATGTTGCGGTCGGCCAGGTCGAGCCCGACCCCGGCCATGACCGCCGCCGTCTGTGCCATCGCCTCGATCATGAAGACGCCCGGGAAGACCGGCGCGCCCGGGAAATGGCCCTGGAACTGCGGCTCGTTCGCGGTGACGTTCTTGATCCCGACGGCCCGTTCGGTGCCCTCGATCTCCACCACCCGGTCGACGAGCAGGAACGGATACCGGTGCGGAATGATCTTCTGGATCAGGTCGATGTCTGCGGTCTTGCCCATGAACAGCCCTTTCAGATGCGCGGCCTGCCTAGCAACCGCCCCTCGCGCTGGCAAGCGCGCTAGTCTTCGTCCCGCGGCGCATCCGGTTCGGCGTCCCCGGCCGGCGTCAGGGATGTCGCGTCGAGGCGGCGGATCGCCTCGTCGGTGATGTCGATGCTGTCGGCGGACAGGAAGACGTCGCGCCGGTCGAGGATGACGAGCGCGCGCCGCTCCCGCACGATCTCCGACAGGACCGGGGCCACCTCCTGAAAGAACCGCTGCCGCTCGGCTTCGCGGAACTGCGTGAGCTCGCGCTCCTTCTCGTCCTGCTGCTCCCGCAGCAGCTGCACCTTCCGGTCGAAGGCGTCGGCCAGGGCGCGGAAGTCGTCCGGCGGCAGCTCCGGCCGGCGCTCGGTCAGCTCGCGCTCCTCGGCGAGAAGTTCGGCCTCGATCTCGCGGTTCTCGGCTGCGGGCCCGCGTCTCGAAGGCATCGGAGAGCCGCTGCCCGAAACCCGATTCCGCGATCAGCCGGTCCGCGTCGATCGTCAGCACCGGCGGCGGAAGTTCCAGCTGCGGCGCCTGCGCCTGAGCCTGAGCCTGCACCGCGACCGGCCCGGCGAGGGCGGCTGCGAGCACCGCGGCCAGAAGACCCCGCGGCATCATCGCTCAGAACCGCGTCGTGATCGTGAAGTCGAAGAGCTGCTCCTCGTCGTAGTCCTCCTTCTGGAGGATCCGCGAGAAGTTGAAGGTGAGCGGCCCGATCGGCGTCGTCCAGAAGAGCGAGAACCCGACGGAGGAGCGGAGGTTCGCGCTGTCGTCCACGGATCCGGCCGCGCCGGCCGTGTTGTCGAGCCCCCAGAGCGAGCCCACGTCGAGGAACACGCCGCCGGTCACCCCGTATTCCTCCGGCAGGCCGAGCGGGAAGTCCGCCTCGAACCGCGCGACGGCGTAGTAGTTGCCGCCGAGCGCATCCTCGTTCGGCGCGCCCAGGTCGCGCGGGCCGAGACCCCGGAATTCGAAGCCGCGCAGCTGGTTGGACGACAGGAAGAAACGGTCCGTCACGCGGCTGTCGCCGTCGAGCATCGCCAGCGCGCCGCCCTCGAAGATCGCCCGGAGCGTCACCTCCTCGTTCAGGACGGTCCGCTGCGCAAGCGCCCGCGCGGTGGTCTCGATGTAGCGGTTGTCGCCGCCGAGGCCCGCGAAGTCTTGCCCGAAGCTGAGAAGGATGCCGGTGTTGGGGTCGATGCCGACGCGCCGGGTGTCGTAGCTGTAGGTGTATCCCAGCGCGCTGGTGAAGAGGTCTCCCGCCTCGGCCTGGAGGATGGGCGAGGAATCGGGGGAGACATCGAAGATGTCGTCCTGCGACAGCGAGTAGCGCACCCGCAGGCGGCTCGCCTCCCCGATCGGGAACTCGAAATAGGGCCGCACGCCGATCACGCGGGTCGAGAAGTTCGAGTTGTCGTTGTCGGAGGTGTTCAGGAAGGCGTTGAGACCGAACGTCAGGTCCCGGCCGAGGAAGGCGGGCTCGACGAAGGTGAGGCTCGCCTCGCGATTGTCGGAGGTCGTGTTGAGGTCGAACCTCAACGTCTGGCCGCGGCCGAGGAAGTTCGACTCCGAGAAGGTCACGACGAGACCGAAGCCCGAGCCGATCGAAAAGCTGCCGCCGAAGCCGAAGCTGCCGGTCGGCTGCTCCTCGACATCCACGTCGACGACGACCTGCTCCTGGCTGGAGCCCGGACGGGTCTGGACGTCCACGTCCGAGAAGAAGCCGAGGGCGCGGATGCGTTCCGCCGCCCTGCGGATCTCGCGCGGATTGAAGGGATCGCCTTCGGCCACGCGGAACTCGCGCCGGATCACCCGGTCGAGCGTCGTCTGATTGCCCTCGATGTCGATCCGCTCCACGAAGACGCGGGGTCCGCGCGTGATGCGGAAATCGACGTCGAGTTCGAGATTGGGGTCGTCGCGGGTGACCTGCGGCTCGACGCGCACGAAATCGAACCCCTTGTCGAGCGCCAGAAGCTCCATCCGGGTGATCGTGTTCTCGATCAGCGTCGGCGTGTAGGTCTGACCCTGGCGGATCCGGCTCTCGCGCAGGAACTCCTGCGGGTCGATGCCGGCGAGATCGGTGCTCGCGGTGATCTCGCCGAACTCGTAGCGCGGGCCTTCCTCGATGTTGAAGGTGATGAAGGTCGCGTTCCGCTCGCGCGAGAATTCCGTCGTCACGTCGAGGATGCGGAAATCGACGAAGCCGCGCGAGAGGTAGAAGTCGCGCAGAAGCTGCCGGTCGAGTTCGAGCCGCTCCGCCACGAAGGTGTCGCGCTGGATGATCTGGCGCAGGAAACCGGCTTGCTTGGTCTCGAGCACGCGGCGCAGCCGGCTGTCAGAGAACGCGCGGTTGCCCACGAAGGAGATCCGCTCGACCTCCACGACCCGGCCCTCGGCCACCTCGAAGACGAGATCGACGCGGTTCTCGGAGCGGCGGATGATCCGGGGCGTCACGGTCGCGGCGAACCGCCCCCCCGCCTCGTAGGCCGAGGCGATCGCGGCCGCGTCGCGCTGGGCCACGGTGGGGGAGAAGACCTGACGGGGGCGCGACTCCAGGAGCGGCAGAAGCTGCTCGTCGTCGATCCGCCGGTTGCCCTCGATGTTGATGACGTTGATCGTCGGTCGCTCTTCGACGCGGATCACCAGCGTGCCGTCCTGCGGGGCAAACTCCACGGTCTCGAACAGTCCCGACTGGACCACCCGCTGATAGGCGTCGTTCAGTTCCGCCGCGCTCAGCGTCTCGCCGCGCGGAATCTCGGCGTAGCTCAGGATCGTGCCGGGCTCGATCCGCTGGTTGCCCTCGATCCGGACGTTGCTGAACGAGAAGTCCTGCGCGGCCGCCGGTATCGCCCCCAGGACAACCGTGAAGATGAAGGCCGCGAAAAGCCGCGCCGCCGAGCCGATCCGCCCCGAATGGGCCGCCCGGCCCGCCCCTGTCCCGCGATCCATGATTATGCCCGATCCGCCTGTAACCGCCTTTTCGTCTGGTTACTGACAATGCGGCGGGTTGTCAAAAGCCTCGCGGCGGTCAGGGATGGCTTACGTAGGCTCCGGCGGCCAGCGCGGCGCAGAGCACGGCCACGATCAGCAGCCGGTCGATATTCAGCGTCACGATGACCGAAAGCCCGCGCACGCCCTCGTTGATGTAGTTCATGGCTCCGACCCTGTTCTGACCGACCCCGGGCTATCGCCGGAATGTGGCCCTTATGCGGCGGAAGCCTGACGGATCAGGGGCACAGGATGTCGTTCGACACCGCGAAGACCATGAGCGTCGCCATCAGCGCGAGGCCGATTCCCATCAGGATCTTGAGGGCGCGGTCGCTCGGCGGCCGGCCGGTCAGCGCCTCGTAGGCGTGGAACACCAGATGCCCGCCGTCGAGGACCGGGATCGGGAACAGGTTCAGGAGCCCCACCGCCGTAGACAGGACCGCGATGAACCAGATGAAGCTCATCCAGCCTTGGCTCGCCGCCGCCCCCGACGTCTCGGCGATGCCGATGGGGCCCTGCAGGTTGCAGGTCGAGATCGCGCCCACCGCCATGTGGTAGAGGCCCGAAAGCGACGACTGGACGATGAACAGCGTCTGGCTGGCGCCGTAGCTCAGCGCCTCTCCGATGCCCGGCGTCTCGGTCTCCGGCGTGAAGAAGAGACCGCCGGAGACGCCGATCAGCCAGCGCGTCTCGAAGCCGCCGTCCTCGGCGGGCAGGTCCATCCGCCGCGGCGTGAGTTCGATCTGCCGCACCTCGCCGTCGCGCCAGACCTCGAGGTCGAGCGCCGCGCCGTCCGAGGCTTCGACCTTCTCGCGAAGCTGGTCGAAGGTGGAGATCGGATCGCCTCCGACCGCGAGGATGACATCGCCCTGCCGCAGCCCGGCGTCGAGCGCGGCGGACTGAGGCGTGACCATGGAGACGACCGGCGGATAGGGATTGGGCGCGGAGACGGTCATCTCCCGCCCGTCGCGCAGGACCGTATAGTCGAGCAGCGGCTCCTGTGGCAGGGCGTCGATGAAGTCGCGCAGGCCGTCGACCGCGGGGGCCTCCCGGCCTTCGATCGCGAGGATCACGTCGCCCGGCTCCAGCCCCTGCATCTCCGCGGGCAGCGGCTCGATCCGGTCCACGGTCAGCGGATCGCTGGCCGTGCCCTGATAGAGGATCACCGCCGCGAAGACTGCGATCGAGAGAACGAAGTTGAAAACTGGTCCCGCCGCCACCGTGGCCGCCCGCGCCCAGAGCGGGGCACCGTGCATCGTGTGCCGGCGCTCCTCCGCGTCGAGGCCGGACATGACGGCGTCGTCGGCCCGGTCCGACGTCGCCGAGGCGTCGCCGAGAAACTTGACGTAGCCGCCGAAGGGAAGCGCCGCGAACTGCCATTTGGTGCCGCGCTTGTCCGTCCGGGACCAGAGCACCGGGCCGAAACCGATGGAGAACACCTCGGCCTTGATGCCCGACCAGCGCCCGACGATGTAATGGCCGTATTCGTGGATCGCCACGATCACCGACAGCGCGACCACGAATGCGAGGATCGTGTAGAGAAAACCGCCGAACGACGGGACCAGTCCGATAATGTCCATGAAACCCTATGCCTGTCGTCTCTGCGCGATCACGCCGGCCGCCGCCTCTCTGGCGAGATGGTCCACCGCGACCACGTTATCAAGGCTGAATTCGACATTGATATGGCCCCGCCCGGTCAATTCCGAGAGAACCTCCTCGACGACGGCGGCCATGTCGAGAAAGCCGATCTCGCCGGCGATGAAGGCATCGAGCGCCCGTTCCTTCGCCGCGTTGAAGACGGCGCCGGACAGCCCGCCCGCCTCCATCACCTCCCGCGCGAGACGGAGCGCGGGGTACCGCGCCGCGTCGGGGGCCCGGAAGGTGAGCTGCGCGATCTTCGCCAGATCGAGCCGCTCGACCGGGATGTCTCCCCGTTCGGGCCAGTGCAGCGCGTAGCCGATGGCGTGGCGCATGTCCGGCGGGCCGAGATGCGCCATCAGCGCGCCGTCCCGGAAACCGACCAGCGCGTGCACGATCGACTCGGGATGGATCACCGCCTCGATCCGCGCCGGACGGATGCCGAAGTATTCCTTTGTTTCAATGAGCTCCAGAGCCTTGTTGAACAGGCTCGCGCTGTCGATCGTGATCCGCTGTCCCATGTCCCAGTTCGGGTGGGACGACGCCTCGGCGGGGGTCGCGGTCGCGAGCTTCTCCGCGGGCCAGTCGCGGAAGGCGCCGCCCGAGGCGGTGATGATCACCCGTTCGACCGCCGCCACGTCCTCACCGACGAGGGCCTGGAAGACCGCGGAATGCTCGCTGTCGACGGGCAGCACCGTGGCCCCGGACGCCCGCGCGGCGTCGAGCAGCAGGGGCCCGGCCGTCACGAGGCTCTCCTTGTTGGCGAGCGCCAGCGTCGTGCCCTGCTGGAGCGCCTTGAGCCCCGGCGGCAGGCCCGCCGCGCCGACGATGGCCGACATGATCCAGTCCGCCGGGCGCGACGCGCACTCGAGGATGGCCGCCTGACCCGCCGCCGCCTCGACGCCGCTGCCCGCGAGCGCCTCTCTCAACTCCGACAGGCATTCCGGATGCGCCGTCACCGCGATCTGCGCCCCGAGCGTCTTCGCCTGCGCGGCGAGCGTCGCCACGTTCCGGCCGCCCGTCAGGGCCACCACGCGGTAGCGCTCGGGCTCCCGCGCGACGAGATCGACGGTGTTGCATCCGATGGAGCCGGTCGACCCGAAGATGCTGATCTTGCGCACCATCAGACCGGCACCGGGGGGAAGTCGATGACCTGCCCGACGATCAGCAGGAAGACGGAGGCGCCCAGAAGCGCATCGAACCGGTCGAACAGGCCGCCGTGACCGGGTATCAGGTTCGAACTGTCCTTGATCCCGGTCTTCCGCTTCACCGCGCTCTCGGCGACGTCGCCCAGCTGCCCGGCCATGGCGACCGCGACGCTGATCGCGATGATCTCCGGCCCCGCCTCCGTGGCCGACATGAACCCCCAGCCGACCAGCGCCCCGCCGATCCAGCCCGCGACGGTGCCGGACCAGGTCTTCTTCGGGCTGACGCGCGGCCAGAACTTCGGCCCGCCGATGGACCGGCCCGCGAAGTACCCGAAGACGTCGGAGGCCATGACGATCAGCACGAGCCACGCGAGCCAGATGAAGCCGTGGTCATCGCGCAGGGCGATCAGCCCGAATGCGGCGAGGACGATCATGACGGCGAAGCCCGCGTAGATCGCCCGGTTCATGCCGAGCCTCGGCAGACCGGCGAGCGCGGGAAGAAGAAGCAGAGGAAGGACGAAACCCGCGGGGAGAAAGCCCGCGGCGAAGACCACCGCGCCCGACAGCCCCGCGAGCGGGAGCGACGCCCCGCCGCCTCCGAGCATCCGGGCGAGTTCCCAGATCATCACGCCGGCGGCGAGCGCGCAGAGCGCCTGAAACCAGATCCCGCCCAGCCACATCAGCGTCAGGCCGACGACGGCCACCGTGCTACCCGAGAGGAGGCGGGTCCTGAGATCTCCCCACTGCCCGGGGGCCGGCGTCATCCGAGAACGGCGCCGAACCGTCTTTCGCGACGCGCGAAACTCGTCATGACCTTCCGGAACTCGTCGGCGGTGAAGTCCGGCCACAGCGTGTCGACGAACTCGTACTCGGAATAGGCCGATTGCCAGAGAAGGAAGTTCGAGATCCGCGCCTCGCCGCTCGTGCGGATCACGAGATCGGGGTCTGGCAGCACGCAGGTGTCGAGAAACCTTGCCAGCGTCTCGGCATTGACGGATTCCGGGTCGATCCGCCCCGCCGCGACTTCGCGGGCGAGCCGCTTGGTGGCCCGCGCGACCTCGTCCCGCCCGCCGTAGTTCAGCGCGACGGTCAGATGGACGACGTCGTTCCCCGCCGTCATCAGTTCGAGATCGTCCATCAGCGCGACGAGCGTCTCGTCGAGCCGGATGCGGTCGCCGATGAAGCGCACCCGGATGCCGTTGTCCACCAGCGTCTGCGCCTCCCGGGTGAGATAGCGCCGGAAGAGCTGCATGAGGCCCGAGACCTCGGTCTGGGTCCGCTTCCAGTTCTCGGTCGAAAACGCGAAGATCGTCAGGTACTTGACGCCCAGGTGCCCGCAGGCTTCGACGATTTCGCGGACGCGCTTCGCGCCGGCGTGGTGCCCGTAGAGCCGCGGCTTGCCGCGGGCCTGCGCCCACCGCCCGTTCCCGTCCATGATGATCGCGACGTGGTTCGGCACAGAGTCCTGGGGGATGTCCTTGGCCAACCGTCTGCTCCTGTCCAGCGGTCCGGTGTTCAGACCTGCATGATTTCTTCCTGTTTGGTCTCGAGAGCCCTGTCGACCGCCGCAATCTGGCTGTCGGTCAGCTCCTGCACCTCTGCCTCCCAAAGCTTCTGGTCGTCTTCGGACATGCCCGCGACCTTTGCCTTCTTGATCTGGTCCATGCCATCGCGGCGGACGTTGCGGATCGCGACGCGCGCGCTTTCGGCATATTGCGCCGCGACCTTGGTCAGCTCGCGGCGGCGCTCTTCGTTCAGTTCGGGAATCGGCAGGCGGATGATCGTGCCGTCGATCACGGGATTGATCCCGAGACCAGACTCCCGGATCGCCTTTTCCGCCTTCCCGACCAGGGACTTGTCCCAGATGTTTATGGTGACCATCCGGGGCTCGGGCACGTTCACCGTGCCGACCTGATTGATCGGCGTCGACGCGCCATAGGCGTCGACATGGATCGGTTCGACCATCGAGGCGGACGCGCGGCCGGTCCGCAACGAGGCGAATTCCTGTCTGAGCGCCGTCATCGCGCCATCCATGCGGCGCTTGAGATCGTCGATATCGATGTCCAGGTCTTCGTCGGCCATGGTTCCGGTCTCGTGCCCTGCTCTTGTGTCCGCTCGTCGATGCTGCGCCGCTTATAGCGCCATCAGTTGACGATTGTATAGGTGCCTTGGCCCGACAGGATCCCCTTGAACCCGCCGGGTTCGTCGAGCGAGAAGACGATGATCGGCAGCCTGTTGTCGCGGGCGAGCGCGATCGCCGAGGCGTCCATCACGCCCAGGTGCTGCTGGAGAACCTCGTCGTAGGTCACGCGCTCGTAGCGCTTGGCGTCGGCGTGCTTCTTGGGATCCTTGTCGTAGACGCCGTCGACCTTCGTTCCCTTGAAGATCGCCTTGCAACTCATTTCGTTCGCACGCAAAGTCGCCGCCGTGTCCGTCGTGAAATACGGGTTTCCGGTGCCCGCGGCGAAGATGCAGACCCGGCCCTTCTCGAGATGGCGGACGGCGCGGCGGCGGATGTAGGGCTCGCAGACCTGATCCATCGGAATGGCCGAGATCACCCGCGTGTGCACGTTGAGCGCCTCGAGCGACGACTGCAGGGCGAGCGCGTTCATCACGGTCGCCAGCATGCCCATGTAGTCCGCCGTCGTCCGTTCCATTCCCTGCGCCGATCCCTGCAATCCGCGGAAAATGTTTCCACCCCCGATGACCATGCAGATCTCCACGCCCATGTCGTGGACCGACTTCACTTCCTGCGCGATGCGCGCGACGGTCGGCGGATGAAGGCCGAAGCCCTGATCGCCCATCAGAGCCTCGCCCGAGATCTTGAGAAGCACCCGGTCGTAGAGGGCGTCCGGCGCCTTGTCTTCCGCCGCCCGTGCCGCTGCCTCTGCCATGCTCTCGCCTCCGCTTTGCGCTTTGTCGCAAAATGTCGGAAAAGCCCGCGGTGTTCAATCGGGAAGCGGACAGCCGCGTGGCAGGGATGACGACGGCCGAGATACTCGCCCGCGCGGGCCGGGAGGCGCCGGTGCTGATCGCGGGACCCACCGCGTCGGGCAAATCCGCGCTGGCGATGGAGATCGCGCTCGCCCGCGGGGGCGAGATCGTCAACGCGGACGCGCTTCAGGTCTTCGCCGACTGGCGCATCCTGACGGCCCGGCCGACGCCCCGGGACGAGATGCAGGTGCCGCATCACCTCTACGGCCATGTTCCCGGAGACCGGAGCTATTCGGTCGGGCAATGGCTTCGCGACCTCGCCCCGCTTCTCGAGGGCCGAAGACCCGTTATCGTCGGTGGAACAGGGCTTTACTTCACGGCCCTCACGCAAGGCCTCGCCGATATTCCGCCGACGCCGGAGGCGATCCGCGCCGAGGCGGACGCGCGGATGGCCGATGCGGGCGCCGCCGCGCTCCTCGCCGAACTCGACGCGCCGACGGCGGCGCGGATCGACCGGTCGAACCCGGTCCGGGTGCAGCGTGCGTGGGAAGTTCTCCGCGCGACCGGCCGGGGCCTTGCCGACTGGCAGGACGAGACCGGCCCGCCGCTCCTGCCGCTCGACCGCGCGGTGCCCCTGGTCGTCGAGGCGCCCCGGGACCGGCTGTCCCCGCGCATCGCGCGCCGGTTCGATGCCATGCTCGATGCCGGCGTGCTGGACGAGGCGCGCGCGAACGCGCCCGGCTGGTCGCCGGACCTGCCGTCGGCCAGGGCGATCGGCGCGGCGGACCTCGTGGCCCACATCCGCGGAGAGATCCCGCTCGACGCGGCGCGGGACCGGATCCTCACCCTCACGCGGCAATACGCCAAGCGGCAGCGCAGCTGGTTCCGCGGGCGAATGTCCGCTTGGCTCTCCGTCGGCCCGGATTGACCCGGACCGGTTTTTGGTGACAATCGGCGGCGGCGTGGGGGCGTCAAGCGGAGCGAGGCTCCGCCGGCGGCCTGCGTCCGTGATCTGGGACGACGAAAGAGCTGGCCGCCGATGTTCGAAACCGCTGCCCCCGCGACCGACTTCCGCATGATGAGCCTCCAGCGCATGGCGCAGGGCGGCAAGTGGCGGGTCGAGGCGATGCGGAGCTATTCCCGGCCGCTGCTTTTGTGGTTCACCCGCGGTCAGGGCAGAATCACCGTCTCGGGCGTGACCCGGGGCTACGGGCCGCACAACGCCGTCTACATCCCCGCCGGAACGATGCACGGCTTCGACATGATGGGGCAGGTCTTCGGCCAGGCCATCCATTTCCCGCGCGGGGTGGACCTCGGGCTGCCGGGCGATCCGCTCCACCTGCGCCTCCGGGACGCGACGATGCAGGCCGAGATCACCGCGCTCGTCGATGCGATGGAACGCGAGCTGAACCGGGCGCAGCCCGGCATGGACCGGGCCCTCTTCCATCACGCGGGCCTCATCGCGGTCTGGCTGGAGCGGCAGGCCGCCGCAGAGCGGCCGGAGCAGGAGAAACGCAAGCCCCGGGCGGCGAACCGGCTCGCGGAGGCCTATACCGCGCTCCTCGAGCGCGACTTCCGGACCGGGAAGGGCGTCGCGGACTACGCCGCCGCGCTCGGCGTGACGCCGACGCACCTGTCGCGCGTGTGCAACGAGACCTGCGGACGGCCGGCGCACGGTCTCCTGCAGGACCGCCTGCATTTCGAGGCCCGGACGCTCCTCAAGGACACCGGCCTGCCGGTCAAGGACATCGCACGGAGCCTCGGCTTCACGTCGGCGGCCTATTTCACCCGGGCGTTCCAGGCGCGCACCGGGCTCACCCCGTCCGATTTCCGGGCGCGCGGCGATCGCTGACGCGAGCTTGTCGCTCCGGAGGGCACTTTCCGATTGCACTTCGGCGCGATGTCGTTTTTTTTGTAGTTCGATGTCGCAAACAGATTGCCGAATGGCGAATGCAGTCATTGACCGCGACGTGCGGAGAGTGCCGAATGCGTGCGGGGGCGCGTGGTGGACCGACACTTCTCCGGAATTCCAGAATGCGACGACGAGGGCCGAGACGCCCCGCAAAGAAAAACAGGGAGATCATGAATGTCTGACATGAAACATGACGATAGCGCCGTGCATCCGGCAGCCCGGATGTACGCCGAGGAGTGCCGAGAGGGCAAACTGAGCCGTCGCGAGTTCCTCGCCCGCTCGACCGCTCTCGGCGTCAGCGCCACGGCGGCCTACGGGCTCATCGGCGCGCAGCAGCCCGCCCAGGCCCAGGCCCAGCCCCGGGACGGCGGCACGATCCGCTGCCAGATGAGCGTCCGCGCGCTCAAGGACACACGGACCGCCGACTGGTCGGAGATCGCCAACCAGACCCGGGGCACGCTGGAGTACCTCGTGGAGTACAACAACGACGGGACCATCCGCGGGATGCTTCTCGAGAGCTGGGAGGTCAACGAAGACGCGACCGAATACGTGCTCCGCGTGCGTCCCAATGCGACCTGGAGCAACGGCGACGCCTTCACCGCCGAGGACGTGGCGCGCAACATCGCCCGCTGGTGCGAGCGCGACGTCGAGGGCAACTCGATGGCGGCCCGCGTCGCCACGCTGATCGACGAAGAGACCGGCGAGGCCCGCGAGGGCGCGATCGAGGTCGTGGACGACATGACCGTGCGGCTGACCACCTCCGCGCCCGACATCTCGATCATCCCCAACTTCACGGACTATCCCGCGGCGGTCGTGCACAGTTCCTACGACCCGGCGAACCCGAACGAGTTCATCGGCACCGGGCCCTACCTGATGACCGAGCTCGAGGTCGGCGTCCGCTGCACGCTCGAGAAGAATACCGACCACACGTGGTGGGGAACGGAGGTCTACGGCGGCCCCTACGTCGACCGGATCGAATACATCGACTTCGGCACCGACTCGGCTGCATGGCTTGCCGCCATCGAGTCCGAGGAGGTCGACATGCTCCACGAGAGCGTGGGCGAGTTCATCGACATCATGGACGGCCTCGGGCTTCAGAAGTCCGAAGTCGTCACCGGCGCGACCATCGTCGTCCGCCCGAATCAGCTCGCCGAAGTGGACGGGATGCGCCCCTACGAGGACGTGCGCGTGCGCAAGGCGATCCAGATGGCGGTCGACAACGCGATCTGCCTCGAGCTCGGCTACTCGAACCTCGGCATCCCCGCCGAGAACCACCATGTCGCCCCGATCCACCCGGAGTATGCCGAACTGCCGCCGCAGCCGGTCGACCCGGCGGGCGCCCTGGCGCTCATGGAAGAGGCCGGCATGGCCGACTACGAGCACGAGATCATCTCGATCGACGACGACTGGCGCCGGAACACCACCGACGCGGTCGCGGCCCAGCTCCGCGACGCGGGCATCCCGGTGCGGCGGACGATCCTGCCGGGGTCGACCTTCTGGAACGACTGGACGAAGTATCCCTTCAGCTCGACGAACTGGAACCACCGCCCGCTCGGCGTGCAGATCTGGGCGCTCGCCTACAAGTCCGGCGAGGCGTGGAACGAGTTCGGCTGGGCCAACGAGGAGTTCGACGCGATCCTCGCCGAGGCGCTGTCGATCGCCGATGCCGACAAGCGGCGCGAGCTGTCGGCCCGCGGCCAGCAACTCATCCAGGAACAGGGCGTGACGATCCAGCCCTACTGGCGCTCGCTCTACCGGCACTACCGCGACGGCCTCGTGGGCGTCGACATGCACATCACCTTCGAGCACCACCACTACAAGTGGGGTCTCGCGGCCTGACCGCCTGATACCGGGCCGCGGCGACGACGCCGCGGCCCAATGCAACGCGCGGGGGCCACCCACACCACGAAAAACCGGCTCCAAGAGGCTCCAAGCCCGACCCGCGCAGACCGACGGGGATGCATATGGGACTGTTTCTGCTGCGCCGTTCTTTCGTGATGATCCTCACGGCGCTCTGTCTGACGTTCGTCGTCTTCTTCCTGACGAACCTCTACCCGAATCTCGAAAAGCTCGCGAAGACGCAGGGCGACATGCGGATGTCGGACGAGCAGGTCGCGTCCTGGCTCAATCGCAACGGCTATCTCCAGCCTCTCCCGGTCAAGTACGGCCAGTGGCTCGGCGTCCTGCCGGGCTTCGTCTTCGAGACGCCGGACGGCGACATTTCGGGCCGCTGCATAGATCCCGGCATGGACCCCGCCGACGCGCCGAACTTCTGCGGCCTGCTTCAGGGCGACTGGGGCACCTCGACGGTCTTCCGCGACGACGTCTCGAGCATCATCTCGACCCGGCTCGGGCTGACCGGCAAGCTGATGTTCTGGGTGATGGTGCTCATGGTGCCCTCCGCCCTCATCATCGGCGTCCTCGCGGGGATGCGCGAAGGCTCCCGCCTCGACCGCTCCCTCTCGACCTTCTCGATCGCGACGACCGCCACGCCGGAATACGTCTCGGGCGTCATCCTCATCACGGTCTTCGCCTCCTCGGCCTTCGGCCTCAGATGGTTCAAGGGCACGGCGACATCGGCCGCGGAAAACGCCAATTTCGAGAACTTCTTTCTTCCCGTCCTCACCATCGCGCTCTACGGCATGGGCTACATCGCGCGCATGACGCGGGCCTCGATGACCGAGGTGATGACGGCGCAGTACATCCGCACCGCGCGGCTGAAGGGCGTCTCCTTCCCCAACATCGTCATGAAACACGCGCTGCGGAACGCGCTCATCGCGCCCTTCACGGTCATCATGCTCCAGTTCCCGTGGCTCCTGAACGGTGTCGTCATCGTGGAGACGCTCTTCAACTACAAGGGCTTCGGCTGGACGCTGGTTCAGGCCGCCGGGAACAACGACATAGAACTGCTGCTGGCCTGCTCGGTCGTGGCGGTGATCGTCGTGCTCGTCACGCAGCTGATCTCGGATATCGGCTACGTCTTCCTCAACCCGCGCATCCGGATCGCCTGAGGGAGGATCGACAATGGAACCACTCACCTGGACCGGCAATCTCGCCTTCCTCAACCCGATCTTCCTGACCGCCGGCGCCGTGCTGGCGATCGCCGTCGCGGCGCAGATCCTGCTGTCGCTCGTGCCGTCGTCCGGGACACGGACGGGGCCGATGACGCTCGCCGTGACGCGCGGCCCGGCCGACTATGCCGGGCTCGTCGTCAAATGGAGCTTCTCCTTCCTCGTGCTGGTGGTGCTGGCCTACCTGATCGGCGGCATCGCGATGCCCTCGCTCGAGGCCAAGGGCATCGTCGGCGGCATGTCCACGCGCTTCCTGCCGATCTGGATCGGCATGGTCGTCGTGTTCGCGCTGTCGATCACCTTCAAGCGGCGTCTCGGCCTCTACGGCAAGCTCTTCGACAGCCCGATCGGCATGATCGGCTTCGGGATCGTGCTGTTCTGGGTGTTCGCGGCCGTCTTCGCGGACCTCATCATCACCCACGATCCGCTCGGACAGGTCTCGGGGATGAAGAACGCGGTGCCGGGTTCGCCGATGCCGGCGGATTACGAAGGCTTCGCCTATTACCTGCTGGGCGGCGACAACCTCGCCCGCGACGTCTTCAGCCGGATGGTGATGGGCGCGCGGCGGGTGCTGGTGATCGCCCCGGCAGCGACGCTCTTCGCCTTCATGGTGGGGATCACGCTGGGACTGCCGGCAGGCTACTTCGGCGGCAAGCTCGACACCTTCCTGTCGTTCCTCGCGAACCTCGTGCTCGCCTTTCCGGTGATCCTGCTCTTCTATCTGCTCGTGACGCCGGAGATCCGGGTGACGGGCATCCCGATCATCCTCGCCGCCGTCCTGTTCCTGTTCCCGATCATCTTCCTGACGATCCTCTTCAACAGCCGCTTCTTCACCCAGCCGGCCAAGCGCAACCTCTACATCGGAATCACGCTGGTGTTCGGGCTCTGGGCCTATTCGGGCCTCGCCTTCAACATGGACCCGCTCGGCGTCTGGGGGATGGACGCGAACCTGCTGAACGTCTTCGTGTCGGTGGTCTTCGTGAACTCGCCCACGGTGTTCCGGATCGTGCGGGGGATCGTCCTCGATATCCGGACAAGGGACTACGTGGCGGCGGGCCAGACCCGCGGCGAGGGGCCGTGGTACATCATGCTGTGGGAAATCCTGCCGAACGCGCGCG
>CAYTBD010000013.1:19603-19926 GCA_964435755.1 uncultured Rhodobacterales bacterium | reverse complement strand
TGTAGTCGTAGATCTCGGTGGCGGTGCCGACCGTGGACCGCGGGTTCTTCGAGGTCGTCTTCTGTTCGATGGAGATCGCCGGCGACAGACCGCTGATGTGGTCGACGTCCGGCTTCTCCATCATGTCGAGGAACTGCCGGGCGTAGGCCGAGAGCGACTCGACATAGCGCCGCTGCCCTTCGGCATAGATCGTGTCGAACGCGAGCGAGGACTTGCCCGACCCCGACAAGCCGGTGATGACCACGAGCCGGTCGCGCGGAATATCGACATCCACGTTCTTGAGATTGTGCTCGCGCGCGCCGCGCACCTCGATCTTCTTCAGC
>CAYTBD010000013.1:9460-19593 GCA_964435755.1 uncultured Rhodobacterales bacterium | reverse complement strand
GCTCGGGCATGACCCACCTCGGTAAGGATTGGGTAACAGATAATCGACCGGCTCCGAGTCTCCAACCGGTTTCTGGAACATTACCGGAACATCCGGAGAAGATCACGCCGAAGTGGCGATCTTCCTGTGGATAAGCCAGACGATGCCGGCTCCGGCGGCGGCGAGGGCCGCGGCGAGCAGCGCAGGCCCGGCCAGTCCCGCCCCCAGCGTCAGCGCGAAGAGCGGCGTGCTCGACGCGGTGCCCACGTTGCCAAGCTGCGCCAGCGCCCCGTTCGCGCGGGCCTGGTCGGGCGTCGTGTCGTTGAGGTCCGGCACCATCGCGAAGGCCGCGCCGGGCGCCAGGCCGATGACCACGAAGAGCGGCAGCGCGACCCAGAGCCGCGCCGCCTCGGGAACCGCGAGGAGGAGCGCGACCCCCGCGACCGTCAGCGCGAACCCGGCGACGGCGATGCGGTGCGGCGGAACGCTCCGCGCGAGCACCCCGGCCGACATCGTGCCGACGAGCGCGACGAGCGGCAGGACGGGCGCGGTCCAGCCGCCGAGAAACCCCGGCATGTAGGTGAGCAGCCCGAGAAACATCAGCGTGTGCCACAGGAACCCGAGCGCGGGCGCGACGGTGCGCGGGGTCCGGTAGATCGCGACGTGCCGGGCGACGAAGCCTCTCTCCGGCGGCGGTCGGACACCCGCCGGCGGCAGGCGCGGCGCCAGCAGGAGCGCCAGCAGAAGGAGTGCCGCGCCGTGCGCGAGATACACGCCCGGCACGCCGAAGGCTGCCAGAAGCGGCGGCGCGGCGAGCGCGGCAAGCGCGAAGCCCACCCCGAAGAACGTGCCCCAGAGCCCCATCACCACCGGCCGGTCCCGGCCCGAGGCCACCGCCGCCATCAGCGTCGGCGCCGAGACCACGATGCACAGATGCGCCGCCCCCTCGGCCAGCCTGAGCGCCATGAACGCCGGGAAGGCGGGCAGAAGCGCCTCGGCCGCCGACAGCGCCGCGCCCGCGACGAGGCCGGACAGCAGCACCGTCCGCACGCCGAACCGCGCCACGATCACCCCCGCCGTCGCGCCGAAGACGATGCCGATGACGCTGAGCGCCGAGACGGCCCAGGGCAGCGCCGCTCCGTTGTCCGGGTAGACCTCGGACAGCGGCCCGAGCGTCAGCGAGATCTTCGCGAACTGCCCCGCCGCGAGCAGTCCCGCCGCGAAGAGCAGCGCGGTCAGCACCCAGTCGGTGCGAGGCTCGGCCAGGACGCGGGAAACGGACATGCCGCCGCTCTATCCGGCGCGCGGAGCCGCCACAAGACGGACCGTCTCACGACGAGTTTCGTCGCCATCCACGGCGGAAGCGTCTATCATGGACATCGAAAGGAGACCGCCATGCCCCTCGCAAGACGCACGCTTCTCGCCGCGCTGATCGCCGCCACGGCGCTGCCCGCCCTCGCCCACCACGGCTGGCGCTGGACAGATTCCGGCGCGTTCGAACTGACCGGTCTCATCACCGAGGCCGATCTCGGCAACCCGCACGGTGTCCTGACCATCGACGCCGACGGGGAGATCTGGACCGCAGAGGTCGGCCAGCCCTGGCGCAACGAACGCGCGGGCCTGACGGACGACATGATGGCGCCCGGAACCGAGATCACGATCCTCGGCGAACGCGCAGCCGATCCCGACCGGCGCGTGGTCAAGGCGGAGGCCGTGACGATCGCGGGCGAGACCTACATCCTCTATCCCGATCGCATGTGATCGAGATCGCCACAGCGCTGGAGGCCACCGGCCTCGCGCAGTTCCTCAAGGTGTCGCGATGGGTCTACCCTCTCGTGAACGCGGGCCACATTCTGGGCATCGCGCTTCTGGTGGGCGCGGTGGTGCCGATGGATGTCTCGGTGCTGCGCGGACGAACGGCGCCCGTGGCACTGCTCAGGTGGTGGAGCGTTCTGGGCTTCGCGGTCGCCGCGAGCTTCGGAGCCCTCCTCTTCGTCACGCAGGCGACCGACTACATCGGCAACTGGTGGTTCCTGGCGAAGATGGGAGTGATCGCGCTCGCGCTCATGAACGCGATCGTGCACTTCCGCCTCGACCGGCTGCCGATCCGCCAGCGCCGGCAGGCCGCCATCGCCTCACTCGCGCTCTGGCCCGCGGCGCTGGTTCTGGGGCGGATGATCGGCTACGCGTGATGCCACGACCCGTCGAAGGGCTCGGCCTCGCTCGGCGACGCGCGGCGCGTCATCCCGGACCTCTCGACCCCTGCAGGCCAGCGGCAGGCGACGAGGCGCACCTTGGGATAGCGCTGCACCAGGATCCGGTCCTTCTGGTTGCCGCCGAGGACATGGAATGCCGCATCGTCCTCGGCCCGGTAAAAGGCGACGTGGCCGAACGGCGATTTCTGGTGATAATGCCAGAAAACGAGCACCGCGCCGACCTGCGGCTCGGCGGGTTCGCCCCAGCTTTTCCAGGGCCGGGCGCGCGCATACATGGGCGGAAGCGGCACGTCCGGCAACGCGGTCCGCAGGCAGTGCGCGACAAAGATGCCGCACCACGGCACGGAAATCGGCGAATGCCGGTCGAGCCAGCCGACCGCCCGGACGCGGTCACCCACGCCTGTTCCATCCGGATCGTCGGGACCGTCCAGCAGCCGCTCGGCCTCCCCCATCCACGGCGGCGCGGCCACCTCCTAGATGTGGATGACGCGGTCGTAGGCGTCGAGAACGCTTTCGTGCATCATCTCGCTCAGCGTCGGATGCGGGAAGACCGAGTTCATCAGGTCTTCCTCGGTCGTCTCCAGTGTCCGCCCCACGACGTAACCCTGGATCAGCTCGGTCACTTCGGCCCCGATCATGTGGGCGCCCAGAAGCTCCCCCGTCTTCGCGTCGAAGACGGTCTTGACCAGCCCCTCGGGCTCGCCCAGCGCGATGGCCTTGCCATTGCCGATGAAGGGAAACCGCCCGACCCGGATCTCGTAGCCAAGCTCCTTCGCCTTCGCCTCCGAATAGCCGACGGAGGCCACCTGCGGGTGACAGTAGGTGCAGCCCGCGATGGACTCGGGCTTGATCGGATGGACGTCGTTCCGGCCCGCGATCAGTTCGGCCACCATGGTGCCCTCGTGGCTGGCCTTGTGGGCGAGCCAGGGCGCGCCGGCAATGTCGCCTATGGCGTAGAGCCCCTCGACCCCGGTCCGGCAGTATTCGTCGGTCACGACATGGGTGCGGTCGATCTTCACGCCGAGGTCCTCGAGCCCGAGCCCTTCCACATTTCCCACGATTCCGACCGCGGAAATGACCGTGTCGAAGTCGATCTTTTCCGTTTTCCCACCGGTTTCGATATGCGCCGTCACGGTGCCCTTGCCACGGTCGAGCTGCTTGACGGTGGCCTTCTGCATCAGGGTCATGCCCTGCTTCTCGAAGCTCTTCTTCGCGAAGGCCGAAATCTCGGCATCCTCGACGGGCAGGATGCGGTCCATCACTTCCACCACCGTCGTGTCGCTGCCCAGAGTGTTGTAGAAGCTCGCGAATTCGATCCCGATCGCGCCCGAGCCGATCACGAGAAGCTTCTTCGGCATCCGCGGCGGCTGAAGCGCGTGCTTGTAGGTCCAGACCAGATCCCCGTCCGCCTCGAGGCCGGGAAGCTCCCGCGCCCGGGCGCCGGTGGCGAGGACGACGCTCTTCGCCGTCAGATCCTCGGTGCCCGCATCGGTCTTCACGCTGACCCTGCCCTTGCCGGGCAGCGACGCCTCGCCCATGAAGACGGTCACCTTGTTCTTCTTCATCAGATGCCCGACGCCGGAGTTCAACTGCTTGGCGATCGACCGGCTGCGCTTGACGACGGCGTCGAGGTCGTAGCCGATCCCCTCGGCCTTGAGCCCGAAATCCTTCGCGCGCTCCATGAGGTGGAACACCTCCGACGACCGCAGCAGGGCCTTGGTCGGGATGCAGCCCCAGTTCAGGCAGATGCCGCCCATGTGCTCACGCTCGACGATCGCGACGTCGAGCCCGAGTTGCGCGCCCCTGATCGCGGACACGTAGCCTCCGGGCCCCGCCCCGATGACGATCATGTCGAAAGACTTGGCTGCCATGCGCGCTCCTCCTCAGCGAATTGGTTGAGTGTTAAACCATATGGGACGGTCGGACAACGCCGGGGGTGCAGACCCGCCTTGCCATGACTGCATGGCCTCCGGAGTCGAAAAAGCCCACGTATCGTCGCATCCCTGTGACCGACTCGCGCGATAGATGGCCATCGGCCCAGTCCAGAGGAGACCTACGATGCTCACCCGTCGCACGTTTCTGCAAACTAGTTCCGCAAGCGCGCTCGTCACGCCGTTCGGCGGCTTCGCGGCCCGGGCGCAGTCGGGCGTCTTCCGCTTCGGCATCGTCGCCGATCCGCAATACGCGCCGGTTCCCCCGCGCGGAACACGGTTCTATTCGCACTCGCTCTGGAAGCTGTCCGAGGCGGTCGCCGATTTCAACGAGCTGGATCTCGAGTTCGTCGTGACGCTCGGCGACATCATCGACCGGCACTGGGAAAGCTACGCGCACATCCTGCCCGTCTACGACCGCCTCGACGCGCCGAACGTCTTCGTGCTCGGCAATCACGACTACGAGGTCGCGCGGGACTACCTGGAGTCGGTGGAGAGACGGACCGGTCTGGAGCGGGCGTATTACGACTTCACCGGCGGCGGCTACCGCTTCGTCGTGCTCGACGGAAACGAGGTCAGTCTCTTCGCCAACGCGCGCGGGTCGGAGAACTATGCTCTGGCGGAGGAACGGCTCGCCGCGATGGAGGCCGCGGGCGCCGAAAACGCGAAGCGCTGGAACGGGGGCATATCCGATGCCCAGTTCGCCTGGGCAGAGGACGTGCTCGCGGACGCCCGGACGAAGGGGGAGCGCGTGATCGTGATGGGCCACTACCCGCTGTTCCCCAAGGACATGCACAACATGTGGGACGACGACCGGCTGGTCGACCTGCTGGCCGCGCACGACAACGTCGTCCTCTATCTCAACGGCCACAACCACGCCGGCAACTACGCCCAGGCGGGCTCTGTGCATTTCCTGAACATGAAAGGAATGGTCGAGACGCCCGACGCCAGCGCCTACGCAGTGGCCGAAGTGCATGATGACCGGATCGAGATCGCGGGACGCGGCGTGGAGGCATCGCGGACGCTGCGCCTCTGACCACGGCGATCGGCGCGCGGCGTCCGCTTGGTCACGCCGCGCGGATCTCGCGCACCATCGCCCCGTAGCCGCCGGCGGCGAGGAACGCCGCCTCCGCACCCGGCGTCTCCCGCGCGAGCGCCTCGTTCCGGTACGGGAAGCGGCCGAAGCGCCGGATGACCTCGCGATGGGCGCGCGCATGGACGAGGTTGTCCTCGCCCGACTGCGGCATCCGGGTCATCATCAGCCGCACGCAGCGCTCCTGATCGGCGAGGCACTCGGAGTGCATCAGCGGCAGGTAGAAGAACTGCCGCGCCGGTTCGTCGATCCTGAGATCCCAGTTGCGGTCGATCGCCATCTTGGCGGCCGCCCGCGCGATGGCGTCGGTCGCGAAAGCCGCGCCACTGCCGCGAAACATGTTTCGGGGAAACTGATCGGTCAGGATGATATAGGCGAGCGTGCCCGCCGGATACGTCAGCCAGAGCGACAATGCGCCGTCCCGGGCACGGGTCCAGTCGGGAAGGAAACGCTCGAGTATTTCCGCGTCCAGTTCCTCGGACACGTCGTACCAGCCCTTCGGCCCCACCTCGTCGAGCCAGAAAGCCAGGATTTCTTCAGGTTTGGCCATTCCACCTGCCTCACACCAAAAATCAGCACAGCCTGTCGTCGAATCGTTACACGAACGGTTCCCCGGATCAATGACGCGATTCGGCCGCAGGTTCCGCCGTGTCCAATTCGCCAGTATCCGCGACGGCGTCGATATAGACTTCCTGCGCGACTTCGGCGGCGACCGGAGAGGAGGTCGGCATGATGTTGACATAGGCGCTGGCCTCCTCGACCCGGGCCGAGGCGCGCTGCGTCATCCGGTAGGCGGCATATGCCGTCACCGCGAGGAGCAGGACCGCGACGAAGAGCCAGAAGCCCCCCGGCCCCACCGCGCCCATCAGCCAGGCGGTGATCGGCGGTCCCGCGATCGCGCCGACCCCGTTGACGAAGAGCAGCCCGCCCGACGCGCCGGCCATGTCGTCGGGGTCGAGGTAGTCGTTGAGATAGGCGATGAGCAGCGAATAGAGCGGGTTCGACACGCCGCCCACCAGGAAGGCGACACCGAGGAGCACCGGAAAGCTCTCTCCGAACAGGAAGCCCACCATCGCCGCGAGCCCGCCGACCAGCGCCGCGCCAAGGATGAGAACCCGCCGGTCCATGCGGTCCGACAGCCAGCCGATGGGATACTGCATCACGAGCGAGCCCGTGAAGATCATCGCCACGAAGGTCGAGATCTGCGCCACGCTCAGCCCCGCCTCGGTGCCGTAGACCGCGGCCATGCCGAACTGCGCGGCGAAGACCCCGCCGAGAAGGAACATGCCGACGAAGGTGAGGGGCGAGCTTTCGAAGACCTGCCGGAGGCTCATCGTCTTGGTCGTCGCGAATGCCGGGGTCGGCGTCACGCTCAGAAGGATCGGCGCGAAGGAGATCGAAACGAGCACGGAGGGCAGGACGAAGAGCATCCAGCCGCCCGGATCGGCCAGGTTCAGCATCCCCTGCGCCGCGATGACGCCGGCCATCTGCACGATCATGTAGGCCGAGAGCGCCTGCCCCCGGTTCTCGTTCGAGGCGGCGTTGTTGAGCCAGCTCTCCGCCGTCACGTAGACGCCGCAGAAGCAGAACCCGGTGATCACCCGCAGGATCACCCAGGCATAGGGATCGGTGATCGCCGGGAACAGGATCACGGCCGCCGAGATGAACGACCCGAGCGCTGCGAAGACGCGGACGTGCCCGACGCGGCGGATGAACGCGGGCGTCAGGCGCGAGCCGCCGAGAAATCCGACGAAATACGCCGAGGTGATGAGCGAAAGCTCGAACGTGGTGAAGCCTTCGATCGCGCCGCGAACGCCCATCAGGGTCGCCTGCAGACCGTTCCCGATCATGAGGAGAGCCATGCCGAGCAAGAGCGCCCAGGAGCGTTCGAGCACCTGCAACATGATGGCCTCCGCGCCGTTCGTCGAAAGGACTAGCTGCCCGGTGACAGCGAGGTCTTGTGCCGCAGCGACTCAACCGGTCGCTTCTCGTCGTCGGGTAGCAGAAGCGAGGCATCGCCGTAAGAGAAGAAACGGTACTCCGAGGCGATCGCGTGGGCGTATATCGCCCGGATCCGGTCCACCCCCATGAATGCGGAGACGAGCATCATCAGGGTCGACTTCGGGAGGTGGAAATTGGTCATCAGCGCGTCCGAGGCGCGGAACTCGAAGCCCGGGGTGATGAAGATGTCCGTCTCGCCGATCCAGGGCCGCACCGTCCCGTCCTCGCGCGCCGCGCTTTCGAGAAGGCGCATGGCGGTGGTGCCGACCGGGATGATGCGGCCGCCCTCCGCGCGGGTCGCCGCGATCTCGGCGGCGGCCCCGGGCGTGATCTCGCCCCACTCGGCGTGCATCTTGTGCGCGCTCACGTCGTCGACCTTGACCGGCAGGAAGGTGCCCGCGCCGACATGCAGCGTGACATGCGTGAATCCCACACCGCGCTCGGCCAGTGCGTCGAGGAGCGGCTCGTCGAAATGGAGCGATGCCGTCGGCGCGGCGACGGCGCCGGACCGGCGCGCCCAGACGGTCTGGTAGTCGTCCTTGTCGCGGGCATCCGCCCCGCGACGCTGCGCGATGTAGGGCGGCAGCGGCATGTCGCCGGCCTCCGCGAGGGCGCGGTCGAAGTCTTCGCCCTTCAGGTTGAAGGAGAGCGCGGCGGTCCCCTCCGCCCGTCCGGTGACGGTTGCCGACAGGCGGTCGGAGAAGACGATCTCCTCCCCGTCGCGGACCTTCTTCAACGGCTTCAGCAGGGCGCGCCAGTCGCCGGACGCCAGCGGCTCGAGGAGCGTCGCTTCGATGCGGGCCTCGGTCCGGCCCGCCTCCCCCTCGCGCGCCCGGATCCCCGTCAGCCGCGCCGGAATGACCCGGGTGTCGTTCAGAACGAGCCGGTCCCCCGGGCGCAGGAACGATGGCAGGTCGAACACATGCGCGTCGACGATCCGGCCGCCGTGGGCGACGAGCAGGCGGGCCGATGACCGGGGGCGCGCCGGGCGCGTCGCGATCAGCCGCTCGGGCAGATCGAAGTCGAAATCCGACAGTCTCATCCGCCCTGCAGCGCCCCGGTGGGCGGCGGCCGCCTGAAGATCTCCCGGAACATGCCGGGCGTCAGGATCGAGAGAGGGTTCACCTCCACGCGCGTCGCGCCCTGCGCCCCGGTCATGCGATAGGCGAAGCCGAAGAGCCCCTCGCCCCTGCGGGTGAAGATCTGGCCGATGCCGTTCAGGATATAGATCGGAGAGATCACGCCCTGCATGTCCATGCGTCTTGTCGCGACGTCGTAGACGCCGTCCATCGAAAGCCCGAGCGAGGCGCCGACGGCGGCGCCTTCCTGCACGACCACCCGGTCGGGCGACAGACGGAACCGGGCGTCGACCTTCTCGAACAGGATCCCCGGGCCCTGCAGTTCGTCGAGCAGGCCGACGATGCTGATCGCGTCGAGGAGACTTGCGAGACCCGGCGCGTTGCGCAGCCGGGTCCTCTGGATATCGAGCCGGCCATCGAGAACTCCGGCCTGTCCGGTCGGCATCAGGATCAACTCGAAAGCGCCGCCGCGCGCGTTCGGGAAGATGCCCGCGGACCGGAGGACGGCGCCGCCGTCCTCGGCGGTGACGCGGATCGCCGTCCCGCCCGCGGCGGGCACCAGCGTGCCGCGAACCGGCGTCTGGCCGTTGACGCGCGCGTCGAAGCTGCCGCTGAGCCCCTGCCCGGCAAGCAGTTCGCCACGGAACGGGGCGAGATCGATGCCGTCGGTCACCCGAAGGGCGTCGAGTTGCAGATCGAGCGGCGTTGTCCCGCCGGCCGGGCCGGGTCCGCCGGGCGGCAGCGCCGAGAGGTTCACCCGGCCGCCCAGGAGGCTCACTCTCGGCGGCCTCCCGTCCCCGCGCCCCGCCACCGTCACAGGCGCGTCGAGCCACGCCCCGGCGCGGACGCGGTCGAAGATGGCGACAGCGCGTCCGGGGCCTTCGCCCGGCTCGATGCGGCCGGTCGCGCTGAGACCCGGCGCGGACAGTTCGAGCCGCTCCACCCGGGCGGCGCCCTCATCGATGCGCCCCTCCGCGACGAGGTTCCCCTCGGTGGCCGCCGCCTTCGACCACCGCAGAGACGGAACCGAGAGACGGGCGCCGGATAGGTCGGATGACAGCCGAAAGACGGCCGCCTCATCGGGCGCGAGGCTGAGCGTCAGACGTCCCTCCGCCGCCCCCGAGACCGTGCCCGGCGGCAGCCTCGCCCCGAGCCGCGCGAGACTCTCCTGCGTCAGATCCAGCCTCGCCTCGATCTCGCCGCCACGACCGGTATCGGGGGCGAGGGGCTGGCGCCAGCGTCCGTCGACGTCCAGACCACCCACCGTCATCGGTCCGGCGATCTCGATATCCTCCGGGGTCACGACCACCCTCAGGTCCTCGGCGCCGAGCGGCCGGCCCGGGACGAGGCGCTCCGACGCGACGCCGGAGAGGGTTCCCGCGGCGTAGAAGTCCACGTCCTCGGCCGCGAGGTCGCGCTTGAGGGACAGTCGCACGTTCGCGCTGAGCCGGGCATCGCCCTCGGTGGCGAGGAGATCGTCGGGGCGGGGCGATTTCTGGAGCACCCGGAACGGCCGGTTGTCGAGGAGCCGCAGGAGCGACGGCAGCGGCGCCGCCGCGGCGAGCCGGATCTCGGCCGGGGCGAACCGGATGCGGGTGTCGGGGACGATGAAGCTGGACCCGGCGAGGTCGGCCGGCGGCCCGTCCCCCGGCGACATCACGCCGTCGTTCAGCGTCAGCGCGAAGCGCGATTGCTGCAGCGAGGCGCGGCCGGAGGCCTCGCGGATCGGCGGCATGTGGCGCATCACCTTCACCTCCGCCCGGTCGAAGGTATAGCTGAAGGCCGCGGTCGGCGGCGCGCCTCTGGTCGAGCGGCTGGCGGAGGTCGGCATCCG
>CAYTBD010000013.1:0-9450 GCA_964435755.1 uncultured Rhodobacterales bacterium | reverse complement strand
CCGCGGTCGGCGGCGCGCCCGGCGCGAACCGCAGCGACAGCGCGAAGTCGTTCACCGTGCCACCCGACACGTTCTCGGAGACCCAGTTGCGCGCACCGCGCGCGAAACGCTCCGGCCAGAGCGCGAGGGCCGCGCCCGGCGTCAGCCGGTCCGACGCGAGGTCGAGCGCGACGGTCCAGCCGTCCTCCGCGGCCGCGATGCGTCCGGTGAGACGCTGCCGGCCATGCGCGCTTTGGAGCACCGTGTCGCCGATGTCGACGACGAAGGGATCGAGGGAAATCCGGAAATCGGCCGACCCGTCGTCGATCGTGACGGATGCATCGAAGAGATCCCCCGGCGCGATCTCGAGCCTGTCCAGCGCCAGTTGACCGACCAGGTGCTCGGGCCAGCCGCCCTCCGGATTGCCGAGATAGAGCTGCCCCGCGCCCGCGAGCTGCACGAGATCGCTCTTCGCCGAGAGCTCGGCTATGCGAAGCCGGTTCCTGTCCGGATCGTAGGTGACGTAGGCGCGGGCGCTCTCGAACGCGACGGGACGCGCATCCGCTGCGGGTCTGAGCCGGCCCTCGCCGATCTCCAGCGTCGCCGCGAGCGCCGACAGGGCGCTGTCGGGTCCGACGGAGACGCGCATCGACCCCGAGATCGGCGCGTCCAGGATCCCGAGGACAGAGAGCACGGGGGACTGCAGGGCGATATCGGCCGCCGCGGCATTCTCGAACTGCACCCCGAGCGTGGCCGCGGGGCTGCCTTTCTCGGAGCGGAAGGACAGCTCCACCTCGGCAAGCTCCTCGGTCCCGTTGAAGACCTCCGAGACCACGGTGATCGCGATGGCGTCATCCTCGTTGAGGATGGTGAGCGTTCCGCCCGTGGCCTGCCAGATCCGCCCGGACCGCGCGTCCTCGAGCGTGATCGTCAGGTCGCGCGCCTCGACCCGCCGGGTCGCGGCGATCGACCGCCGCGCGAAGAAGGCGTCGACGGTGTCGAGCACGTCGCCGATCCCGGCCCCCTCCGCGATCTGCCCCGCGCCTCCGAACGCGAGCGAGAACGCGCCGTCGGCGCTGCGCCTGATGGTGATCTGCGCACCCGAGAGGCGTACGACCGCGGGCTCCAGCCTGCCGCCGAGGAGCGCGGGAAAGGACAGACCCGCGCCGAGTTCGTTGAGATGCGCGATGCCGTTTCCGGCCTCGTCGGTCACGACGACGTTGCGGAGCCGGAACCGGGGCAGCCCGGCTTCGTCGACCTGAAAGTCGACGCTGCCGAGCCGCAGCCCCGCGCCGGCGAGTTGCGCGTTCACGGCACGCTCGATCCGGTCGGTCAGAACGCCCGGAAGCTTGAGCGGCACGCCGGAGACCGACATCAGGGCCAGTGCGAGAACGAGGGAGACGGTGACCGCCCAGAGCACCGGCAGAACGCCGATCCGCCCGCGCCGTCTCCGGCGCAGCCTCGTTGCGGTCTTGTCCGGGGATCTGTCTGTCACGGCCTGGCTTCGCACGGAGTTCGGGTTACAACTTCGTCCGGAGCGTTCTAGAACGAAAACCGCACAGCAACCAGTCAAAGGCAGTTCATCATGACCGACGTGGGACAGACCGCCCCGGATTTCACTCTTCCGCGGGACGGCGGAGGCGATGTGACGCTCTCGGCGATGAAGCCGAAGGCGGTCGTGCTGTACTTCTACCCGAAAGACGACACCTCGGGCTGCACGAAGGAGGCGCAGGCTTTCACCGAACACGCCGGCGCCTTCGACGCGGCCGGCGCCGTCGTCATCGGCGTGTCGAAGGACAGCGTCGCGAAACACGACAAGTTCGTCGCCAAGTACGATCTCGGCGTGATCCTCGCGTCGGACGAGGCCTCCGATGTCTGCGAACGCTACGGCGTCTGGGTCGAAAAGAGCATGTACGGCAAGAAATACATGGGGATCGAGCGCTCCACCTTCCTGATCGACGGGGACGGCGTGATCCGGAACGTGTGGCGCAAGGTGAAGGTGCCGGGGCATGCCGACGAGGTGCTCGAGGCGGCGAAGGCGCTGTGACCTCGCTGGCGGAGATGGCCGTCGAGGTGCTGACGACAGCCGACGGCCGCGCGAAGACGGCCATCAGCCGGGACCACGCCGCGCGATGGCGGGCGGCGCGCGACGCCGGGGAGGCGATCCCCGTCGGATCGGCCGGGCCGCCCCTCCGCCCCGCCCGGCCGGAGACGCCAGAGCTGCTCTCGCCCCGGGACGTGCCGCGCCGGCGGCCGGGAACGCCCGAGGGGCGCGTCGCCCTGCTTCACGCCGTCGCGCATATCGAACTCAACGCCGTCGATCTGCACTGGGACATCATCGCGCGGTTCACGGAGGTGCGGATGCCGCCCGGGTTCTACGACGACTGGGTGAAGGCGGCCGACGAGGAATCGAAGCATTTCAACCTGATGTGCGACTGCCTTGAAGCCTTGGGCAGCCACTACGGCGCCCTGCCCGCCCATGCCGGCATGTGGCGCGCCGCCGAGGACACGGCCGAGGATCTGATGGGCCGTCTCGCCGTCGTGCCGATGGTGCTCGAGGCGCGGGGTCTCGACGTGACCCCGGGCATGATCGAGATATTCCGCACGGCGGGGGACGAGCGCGCGGTCGCGGCGCTCGAGACGATCTACACCGAGGAGGTGGCCCATGTCGCCTACGGATCGAAGTGGTTCCACTTCCTCTGCGGCCGCGAGAACGTGGATCCGAAGGACGTCTTTCACGGCCTCGTCCGGCGCTATTTCCACGGACCGCTGAAGCCGCCGTTCAACGAGGAAAAACGCGCCGAGGCGGGACTCCCGCCGGATTTTTACTGGCCGCTCGCCGAGAATCCTTGACAGGCGGTCGGCGAATTTCTGCCGAAAATCCGGGCTTTGCCGACACAGTGACGAAAAATCGGTCAAAATTGTTGCCCGGTTCACGCCCCGCCGTTAACAACGTTGCTGAACCTTCGTGCGGTCTGGGGAAAGCGCGGGGGACGTTGGGACAGCAGAACGGACAGGTCACTTGCGAGCACCGATAGCGACGAGATTCGCGGCGCGGCTTGAGCGCGCTTTTCCGGAACGACGGCTTTTTCTGAAATCCGAAAGCGAGACGCGGTTCGTGCGGCTCGGGCCCGGCACGCAGATCATCGCGGCCGCCGGCGGCATCACCCTGGTCGCCTGGGCGATCGTCGCCTCGGCGATCGTGCTGATGAACGCCCTCGGCGCCGGGAACTTCCGCGAACAGGCCGAACGCCAGCAGCAGATGTACGAAGAGCGCCTGAACGCGCTCGCCGCCGAACGCGACGAGCGGGCCGAGGAGGCCCGGCTCGCACACGAGCGCTTCACCTCGGCGCTCGCCGAAGTCTCCGACATGCAGACCCTCCTTCTGGCGTCGGAGAACCGCCGCCGCGAACTCGAGAAGGGGATCGAGGTCATTCAGGCGACCCTGCGGGAGACGATGAGGGAGCGCGACACGGCCCGCGGCGAGGCGGAGCTTCTTGCCGTGCAGCTCGACGAGGCGACGGAGCCCGTCGCCGACGAACTCGCCCGCCTCCGCGATGTCGAGGCGACCGTCGAATTCCTGACCGCCGCGCTTGGCGACACCGCGTCCGAACGCGACAGCCTCACGCTCACCGCCGGCGAAGCGTCGCGCATCATCGAGGAGATGGAGCTCGAGGCGCAGCTGATGGAGGAGCGGAACGACCGCATCTTCAAACAGCTCGAGGAAGCGGTCGCCGTCTCTCTCGAACCGCTGGACGAGATGTTCTCGGCCGCCGGGCTGCCGTCCGATTCGATCATCGAGACGGTGCGCCGCGGCTATTCGGGACAGGGCGGACCGCTGACGCCGCTCACGCTCTCGACGAAGGGTCAGGCGCCCGATCCCGACAGCCTGCGGGCCAACGCGATTCTGCAGCGGCTGGATGCGCTGAACCTCTACCGTATCGCGGTGCAGAAGACGCCCTTCGCACAGCCGGTTCTGTCGGCCTACCGCTTCACGAGCCCGTTCGGAAACCGCCGCGATCCCAAGACAGGCGGCGTCCGGATGCACGAGGGCGCGGATTTCGCATCGTCCTACGGCACGGCGATCCACGCGACCGCCGACGGCGTGGTGTCGCACGCCGGTTGGCAGGGCGGGTACGGCCGGCTGGTCAAGATCAAGCACGACTTCGGAATCGAGACGCGCTACGCGCATATGTCGAACATCCGCGTGAAGGTGGGTCAAAGGGTCTCGCGTGGGGATCGGATCGGTGATATGGGGAATTCCGGCCGCTCGACTGGCACCCATCTCCACTACGAGGTGCGGATCGGCGGAAAGCCCGTCAACCCGATGACCTACATCAAGGCAGCGAGAGATGTTTTCTAAAAGCAGAGTGAACGAGCCCGGTCAGAAACCGGACGCCCCCGAAGCCCCGAAACCGGCCGAGTCCACCGCCCCGAAGACGTCGACCGACTTCACGCCGTCCCAACCCAAGGCGAAGCCGCCGGCGTCGGTTCTTTCGTCGGACCTCACCATCAAGGGCAATCTCAAGACGACCGGCGACATCCAGATCGAAGGGACCGTGGAGGGCGACATACGCGCCCATCTCCTGACCATCGGCGAAGGCGCCACGGTCAAGGGCGAATGCATGGCCGACGATGTCGTGATCAATGGCCGGATCGTCGGACGGGTGCGCGGCCTCAAGGTCCGCCTGACCTCGACGGCCCGTGTCGAGGGCGACATCATCCACAAGACGATCGCCATCGAAAGCGGCGCCCATTTCGAAGGCTCGGTGCAGCGTCAGGAAGATCCGCTGAGCCAGTCGGGCGGCGTCTCCCGTCCGGCCGCGAAGGCCACCAGCGCGTCGACGGCGGAGACCAAGGCCTCCTGAGGCGGTTCGCTCATCGGGACATGAAAGCGCCGCAGCCCCCTGCGGCGCTTTCGCGTTTCCGGCAAAGACCCGCGTGAGCGGCAACGAGGTTTCGTCGGGGCGCGCCCTGCCCTGCGGTCTCAGACAGGATCGTAGAGCGCCCGCCGATACAGGTGCCACGTGGCGTGGCCAAGCACCGGCAGCACCACGAAGAGCCCCAGGAACAAGGGGATCATGCCGAGGAAGAGGAGCGCGGCCACGAGTCCCGCCCAGGCGAGCATCGCGGCGAGGTTCTGCGCCACGGTCCGCACCGACAGGATCATCGCGGTGACGAAGTCCACCTCCTTTTCAAGCAGAAGCGGCAGGCTCACCACGGTGATCGCGAACACGAAGAAGGCGACGGTCGCGCCGACGACGATCTGCGCCGCGATCATCGTGAGCCCCGTCGGCGTCAGGAAGGCCTCGTAGGACGAACTGATGTTCGTCAGCGTGGACAGCCCCATGAACAGCGCGAAGAGCATGTGGGCGAAGAACGACCAGAACAGGAAGACGATGACGAGGATCGCCCCGATCCACGGGATCTGCCGGTCCTTCTCGCGCAGGACGACGCCGAGGATCTCGGACCAGACGAGCGGTTCGTCGGCCTCCAGCCGGCGACTGACCTCGTAGAGACCGACCGCGGCGAAGGGCGCGACGAGCGGAAACCCGAGCGACATCGCCAGGGTCCAGACGAAGGTGTTGGCGCCGATGAGCAGGAGCACGAAGCCGATCAGCACGTAGAAGGCGGAAAAGAACAGCCCGAAGGCCGGCGCCCGCTGGAAATCCCTCAGCCCGCAGCGCAGCGACGCGAGGATCTCGCGCAGGGTCAGCCGGCCGATCTCCGGCAGCGGCGACGGGTCGACGGGTATGTCGGTCATGGTGCTCCCTCCTCCTCCGGGATCACGGGAGCCATCGTGCCGCGAGGACGACGCCGGCGTCAATCCTCGGCGCGCGCCTCCGCCCGGCTCTTGCCCGAAACCTCGAGCGCGAGCGTCGCCGCCATCAGGCCGTCGAGGTCTCCGTCGAGAACGCCCTGGGTGTCGGAGGTCTCGTAGCCCGTCCGCAGATCCTTCACCATCTGGTAGGGCTGGAGCACGTAGGACCGGATCTGGTTGCCCCACCCCGCCTCGCCCTTTGCATCGTGCTGTGCGTTGATCTCGGCGTTCCTGCGGTCGAGCTCCATCTGGTAGAGCCGCGCGCGCAGCGCGTTCATCGCGGCCTCGCGGTTCTGGTGCTGCGATTTCATGGAACTCGTCACGACGATGTTGGTCGGGATATGGGTGATCCGCACCGCGGAGTCCGTTGTGTTCACGTGCTGCCCGCCCGCGCCGGATGCGCGGAAGGTGTCGATCCGGATCTCGTTCGGGGGGATGTCGATCTCGATGTTTTCGTCAACCACCGGATAGACCCAGACCGACGAGAACGAGGTGTGCCGCCGTGCCGAACTGTCGTAGGGCGAAATCCGGACGAGCCGGTGCACGCCGCTTTCGGACTTCAGCCAGCCGTAGGCGTTGGGCCCCGAGATCTTGTAGGCGGCCGACTTGATGCCGGCCTCTTCGCCCGGGCTCTCCGAGATCAGTTCCACGGTATAGCCGTGCTTCTCGGCCCAGCGGACGTACATCCGCGCGAGCATCGCCGCCCAGTCGCAGCTTTCGGTGCCGCCGGCGCCCGAGTTGATCTCGAGGAACGTGTCGTTGCCGTCCGCCTCGCCGTCGAGCAGCGCCTCGATCTCGGCCTGCCCGGCCTTTTCCTTCAACCGCTTCAGCGCGCTCTCGGCTTCCGCGACGATCTCCTCGTCGTCTTCCACCTCGCCAAGCTCGATCAGCTCGACGTTGTCGTTGAGTTCCTGGCTCATCGACGTCACGCGCTCGATCGAATCCGCGAGCATCTGCCGGTCCCGCATCAGCTTCTGCGCCCGCGCGGGATCGTTCCAGATGTTGGGGTCCTCCGTCATCGCGTTGAACTCCTCGAGGCGATGAGCCGCGGTGTCCCAGTCCATCCTCTGCTTGAGGAGCGACAGCGACTTCTTGATCGCGGCAACCGTGTTTTCGGCCTCGGCACGCATGGAAGGTCCTATGAAAGTGGTCAGACGCGGGAGATAGCAAGCGCCCGGAGGCGGGGCAAGGTCAGTAGAGCCCGCCCGACGAGAGCGTTCCGTAGTTCGCCTTCGGAATCTGGACGATCGCCCCGTCGTCGCGCTCGATCGTCACCATCTCGTCCTCGCCGTAGCCCTCTTCGTCTCCCATCGGCAGATCGGAGCCGAGCGCAAAGCCGCCGTCGTACATCACACCGAAGACGGGCTCTTCGCCATCGCGGAAGAACTCGGCCACGACGTTGGGACCGAAGGCACCATCGGGCAGGCGCTCGCCCGTGAAGCGGTCGATCCGGATGAAGCGGCCGCCGTCGGGCACGTCGAACGCGCCGCCGCCGTAGCTCTCGACCGCCTTCGTCATGAAGTCCTGGAAGACCGGCGCGCAGAGCGTTCCGCCGAAAGCGCGCGATCCCAGGCTGCGCGGCTGGTCGAAGCCGATATAGCAGCCCGCCGCGATGTTCGACGTGAACCCCACGAACCAGACGTCGCGGGCGTCGTTCGTCGTGCCCGTCTTGCCGCCCGCCGGCACCGGCAGGTTCACCACGCTCGATGCGGTCCCGCGCTGGACGACGCCTTCGAGCATCGAGGTGATCTGGTAGGCCGTCACCGGATTGATGACCTGACGCCGGTTCGCGATGATCGTCGGCGCCTCGCCCGCGGGAAGCGCGGCACCCGCGCAGTCGGGGCATGACCGGTCGTCGTGGCGATAGATCGTCTGGCCCCAGCGATCCTGCACCCGGTCGACGAGCGTGGGCTCGACGCGTTCTCCGCCATTGGCGAACATCGCGTAGGCCGCGACCATCTTGAACAGCGTCGTCTCCTCCGATCCGAGCGCATTCGCCAGAAACCGTCCCATCCGGTCATAGACCCCGAAGCGTTCGGCATAGGAGGCGACGATGTCCATCGTCACCTCCTGCGCGAGCCGCACGGTCATCAGGTTTCGCGACGCCTCGATGCCGGTGCGAAGCGGCGTCGGGCCATAGAACTGGTTCGAGGCGTTCTGGGGACGCCAGACGCCCTGCGCGGTATCCACCGCGATCGGCGCGTCGAGAACGATCGAGGCGGGCGTGAACCCGCTGTCGAGGGCTGCGGCATAGACGAAGGGCTTGAACGCCGAGCCCGGCTGACGCGTCGCCTGCGTCGCCCGGTTGAACGAGGAATGCTGGTAGGAGAATCCTCCCTGCATGGCGAGCACACGGCCGTTCTCCACGTCCATCGCCATGAAGCCGCCCTGCACCTCGGGGATCTGCTTCAACGTCCATTGCGGATCGTCCTCGGGTCCCTCGGCGCGGGCCACGTGGATCACATCCCCGCGGGAGAGGATATCCGACGCGCGCGACGCGCCGCGGATCCAACGCAGATCGTCGGCCCGGATCCAGTCGCCGTCGTCGTCCATCGGCTGGCCTTCGATCCCGATCCGCGCCGCGGTGTCTGTGAGTTCCAGAACCACGGCCGGGCGCCAGCCCGCGACGTCGCGCGGCACCTCCGCGTCGGCCAGCGCCTCGCGCCATGCGTCCGGAGTTCCCAGAACATCCTCGGGCAGCGTCACGCCCGTTCCCCGCCAGTCGCCCTGATCCCTGTCATAGGTCTCGAGCGCGGCGCGCAGCGCGCGCCGCGCCTCGGCCTGAAGCTCGGGATCGAATGTCGCGCGGACGGTCATGCCGCCGCCGAGGAACTCGCCCGTGCCGAAGTCGCGGCTGAGCTGGCGCCGGATCTCGTCGGTGAAGTAGTCGCGCGGCGGAAGCTGCTGGCGGAAGCCCTCGTAGTCGCCGTTCTGGACGGACCGCAACGGCTGCGCACGCGCCTCCTCGTAGGTCGCCATGTCGATGAAGCCGTTCTCCCGCATCTCGCGCAGCACGAAGTTGCGCCGGGCGACGGCATCCTCCATGTCGCGGACCGGATGAAGCGCGGCCGGGCGCTGCGGCAGCGCCGCGAGATAGGCCGCTTCCTCGACCCCGACTTCCGAGAGCGTCTTGTTGAAATAGGTCTGCGCGGCCGCGGCCACGCCATAGGAGTTCTGCCCGAGAAAGATCTCGTTGAGATACAGCTCCAGAATCTTGTCCTTCGTCAGCGTGCGGTCGAGCCGGACCGAAAGGATCAGCTCCTTGAGCTTGCGCTCCGCCGAACGGTCGGAGGAGAGCAGGAAGTTCTTCACCACCTGCTGCGGGATGGTGGAGGCGCCGCGCAGACGCTCCCCCCGGGTCTGCACCGCCTCGACGAGCGCCGCGCCGATTCCACGCGCGTCGAAGCCCTCGTGCTCGTAGAAATTCTTGTCCTCTGCCGAGATGAACGCCTGCTTGACGAGGTCGGGCACCTCCTCGATCGGCGCGTAGATCCGCCGTTCCTGTGCGAATTCGTCGATGATCCGGCCCTCGACGGAATAGATCCGGCTGATCGTGGGCGGGGTGTACTGGGCGAGCTGTTCGTGGTTCGGCAGGTCGCGGCTGTAAGCATAGAGGATGGCGGTCACGACGAGAACGCCCATCACCGCGC
>CAYTBD010000012.1:20325-20966 GCA_964435755.1 uncultured Rhodobacterales bacterium | reverse complement strand
ACCGCGCGATTCTCGAGCGTCTGAAGGAGGTCTGCGCCTATGCCTACGAGCATGCGCCGTTCTATCGCCGCCGTTGGGACGCGGCCGGCTTCCACCCCAGCCAGTTGAAATCGCTCGAAGACTTCGAGACGCGGGTTCCCATCATCCGCAAGGACGAACTCCGCACCGCGCAGGCGAGCGCGCCGCCGTTCGGCGATTATCTCTGCATCCCGGAAGCCGACGTCCACCGCATCCATGGCACCAGCGGCACGACGGGAAGACCGACCACCTTCGCCATCGGCCGGAACGACTGGGACGCGATCCGGAACGCCCATGCCCGGATCATGTGGGGGATGGGGATCCGCCCCGGCGACATCGTCTGCGTCGCCGCGATCTTCAGCCTCTACATCGGCAGCTGGGGCGCGCTCGCGGGGTCCGAGCGTCTCGGCGCGAAGAGCTTCCCGTTCGGGGCGGGCGCGAGCGGCATGAGCCTGCGCTGCGCCCAGTGGCTCGACATGCTCAAGCCCGCCGCGTTCTACGGAACCCCGACCTACGCGCTCCACCTCGCCGACGTCGCGCGCGAGAACGGGATCGACCCGAAGGGCTTCGGCCTCAGGACCCTGTTCTTCTCCGGCGAACCCGGCGCGTCCATCCCGGCGGTA
>CAYTBD010000012.1:0-20315 GCA_964435755.1 uncultured Rhodobacterales bacterium | reverse complement strand
CGGCTCGATGGGCGAGGCGACGCCATGGATGAACGTCGCGGGCAGCGCCGAGACCGACGGCCTGCTGTGCTGGCAGGACGTGGTCTACACCGAGGTCTGCGATCCGACGACCCACAGGCGCGTGCCCTACGGCCAGCGCGGCACGCCGATCTACACGCATCTCGAGCGGACGTCGCAGCCGATGATCCGCCTGATGTCGGGGGATCTCACGCTCTGGACCGACGACCCCGCGCCTTGCGGCCGCACCTATCCCAGGTTGCCGCACGGCATCATCGGCCGGATCGACGACATGTTCACGATCCGCGGCGAGAACGTCTACCCGAGCGAGATCGATGCCGCTCTGAACGAAACTCCCGGCTACGGCGGAGAACACCGCATCCTGATCACCCGCGACGGCGCGATGGACGAACTTGCGGTCCGCGTCGAGGCGGACGCCGAGATCTGGGCTTCGGAGGCGCGCAGGGCGGCGTTCCGGGACCTCGTCGCGAAGCGTCTCAACACGCTCCTCGGCCTGCGCGCCGTCGTCGAGCTTGCCGACCCCAGGAGCATCGACCGGACGGACTTCAAGGCGCGCCGCGTCATCGACGACCGCGCGGCGCTGCGCGAGATGATGAACCGCATGGAGAAGGCGTCCTCCGCATGAGCCGGCCCTACGTGTCGTCCGAAGATCTCGTCGCCCGCGTCAGGGAGGGCAAGACCGCCGCGGTCGCGCGGCTGATCTCGCGGGCGGAGGCGGGCGTGCCGGTGGCGCGGGCGGCCGTGGGCGAAATCTACCGGCTGGCAGGCCGGGCACATGTCATCGGCATTACCGGCGTCCCCGGATCGGGAAAGTCGACACTCGTCGGCAAGCTCGCGGAACGGCTGCGCGCGCGCGATCAGACCGTCGCCATCGTCGCGGTCGATCCGTCGAGCCCCTACTCGGGCGGGTCGATCCTCGGCGACCGGATCCGGATGTCGGACCTCGTCCTCGACGACGGCGTCTTCATCCGCTCGATGGCGACGCGGGGCGCCGTCGGCGGCATGGCGCATGCGGCGCTCGACGTGGTCGACATCCTCGATGTCGCGGGCTTCGACGTGGTCATCATCGAAACCGTCGGCGTCGGCCAGGACGAGGTCGAGATCGCGAGCGCCTCGCAGACCACCGTCGTCGTCTCGGCCCCCGGCCTCGGCGACGAGGTGCAGGCGATCAAGGCCGGGATGCTGGAGATCGCGGATATCCACGTCGTCTCGAAGGCCGATCGCTCCGACGCGAACCGGGCGATCACAGATCTCAAGATGATGCTGAAGGACCAGATGCCCCGGACGGGCGATTGGCGACCGCCGGTGTTCGGCGTCTCCTCGCTCGACGTCACGGGCTTCGACGCGTTGATCGGCGCGCTCGACCAGCATCGGGAGGTGATGGCGGGGCCTGCGGGCGAGGCCCGGCAGCGGGCCATCGCCAGGTTCCGCCTGGCCAAGACGGGGGAGCGGCTGCTTCTCGAACGCTTCCGCGCCGCGCTGGCAACGGACGAGAAAGAGCGCACCGACGCGCTCGCAGAGAGACGACAGGATCCATACGAGACGGCGGACGCCTTCGTCCGCGGCTTCATGGGAGGATGATGACATGACGGACAAGATCGGCACGACGGCCACGGAGGAAATCGAGCAGCAGGTCGAGGAGTGGGAGGCGAACGAGGTCACGGCATTCCTCGCCCGGCAGCCCGAGCGGAAGGAACAGTTCTTCACCATCGGCGACTTCCCCGTCAAGCGGACCTACACCGCCGCCGACATCGCCGACACGCCGATCGAGGACATCGGCCTGCCCGGGCGCTACCCGTTCACCCGTGGCCCCTACCCCACGATGTACCGCGGCCGCCCCTGGACGATGCGCCAGATCGCCGGCTTCGGCACGGGAGAGGACACCAACAAGCGCTTCAAGTACCTGATCGAGCAGGGCCAGACCGGCATCTCGACCGACTTCGACATGCCGACCCTCATGGGCTACGACAGCGATCATCCGATGTCCGAGGGCGAGGTGGGACGCGAAGGCGTCGCCATCGACACGCTCGCGGACATGGAGGCGCTGCTCGACGGCATCGACCTCGAGAACATCTCGGTCTCGCTGACGATCAATCCGACCGCGTGGATCCTCTTCGCGATGTACGTCGTCCTCGCCGAAAAGCGCGGGCTCGACCTCGACAAGCTCTCGGGCACGGTCCAGGCCGACATCCTGAAGGAGTACATGGCGCAGAAGGAATACATCTTTCCGATCGCGCCCTCGGTCCGCATCGTGCGCGACCTGATCGCCTATTCGGCGCAGAACCTGAAGCGCTACAACCCGATCAACATCTCGGGCTACCATATCTCGGAGGCCGGATCGTCGCCGCTGCACGAGGCGGCCTTCACGCTCGCGAACCTGATCGTCTACGTGGAGGAAGTCACTAGGACCGGCGTCGATGTCGACGACTTCGCCCCGCGGCTCGCGTTCTTCTTCGTCAGCCAGGCCGACTTCTTCGAGGAGATCGCCAAGTTCCGCGCGCTCCGCCGCTGCTACGCCAAGATCATGAAGGAGCGCTTCGGCGCGAAGAAGCCCGAATCGATGCGCCTGCGCTTCCACTGCCAGACGGCGGCGGCGACGCTCACGAAGCCGCAATACATGGTGAACGTGGTGCGGACGGCAATGCAGGCCATGTCCGCCGTCCTCGGCGGCGCGCAGTCGCTGCACACCAACGGCTACGACGAGGCCTTCGCGATCCCGACCGAGGACGCGATGCGGCTCGCGCTCCGCACCCAGCAGGTGATCGCGGACGAAACCAACGTCACGCAGGTCGTCGATCCGCTGGGCGGCTCCTACTACGTCGAGGCGCTGACCAACGACTACGAAAAGAAGATCTTCGAAATCCTCGACGAGATCGACGAACGCGGCGGCACCATCAAGCTCATCGAGGAAGGATGGTTCCAGAAGCACATCGCGGACTTCGCCTACGACACGGCGCTCAAGAAGCAGTCCGGCGAAAAACCGGTCATCGGCGTGAACCGCTATCGCATGGAAGGCCCCGAGGAGAGCGTCGAGACCCATCCCTACGATCCGACCACCGCAGACCGGCAGATCTCGCGGCTGCACCGCGTCAGGGCGGAGCGCGACGAGGCGAAGGTGCAGGCGCTTCTGAAGGAACTCGTCGAGGTCGCCCGGGACGACACCCGAAACATCGTTCCGGTGACGATCGAGCTTGTCCGCGAGGGGGCCTCCATGGGAGACATCGTCGAGACCCTGAAGACGGTGTGGGGCACCTATCGCGAAACGCCGGTGTTCTGAGCCGGCGGACGACCAGACAGCAAAGGCCCCTGATGACCCGGAACAACCCGCTCCTCCTGCCCTACCACGGCACCAGCCCCGACCTGGGCGGTCCGATCCTGTCGGCCGGACCGGGCTCGGCGGTGCTCGGGCGGGCGACGGTCGGGGCGGGCCTCATCCTCGGCGCGCGCGCCGTGATCCGCGCCGACGGCCACTTCGTGCGGATCGGCGACGACTTCCATCTCGGAGACCGCTCCACCGTGCACATCGCGCACAACGTCTACCCCACGGTGATCGGCTCCGGCGTCACCGCGGGCCGGAACACGGTGGTCCACGCCTGCACCGTCGGGGATCGCTGCTGTTTCGGAGACGACGTCACCATCCTGGACGGGTCCGAGATCGGCGATGACGCCGCGTTCGGCGACGGCGCGGTCGTCTTCCCGGGCACCGTCCTCGACGGCGGATGGCTCTACGAGGGGATGCCCGCGAAGCCGGTGCGGAAGCTCGAACGCGCCGAACTCGAAGCCCTGCATGCGGACGTCCGGGGCAGATCCGATACAGACGGACCGTCAGACCGGCCGGACAGCCCCGAGGGCGCACTCTTCATCGCCGCCACGGCGCGGCTTGCGGGGACTGTGCGCTTCGCGGGCGGAAACGGCGTCTGGTTCGGTTGCGACCTCGACGCGGGCGCCCATGTGATGACGGTGGGTGAGAACACCAACATTCAGGACAACAGCATCCTGTGCTGCCGCGAGAGCGACGTCCGGATCGGCGCCGAAAGCACGCTCGGCCACAACGTCACGCTCACTGACGCGATCGTCGGCGACCGCAGCCTGATCGGGATCGGCGCCGTCATCGCACCCGGCACGGTCGTCGGCGACGACGTCCTCGTCGCCGCGGGCGCGCGAACGAGCGAAGGTCAACAGCTCGAGCCCGGCTCGTTCTACGCCGGCAATCCCGCCGTGCGCCGCGGCGCGCTCGACGACCGCAAGCGTGGGATCATCGCGTCGACATGGCCGACGTATTGCGAATACGCCAGAGATTTCGCGGACGCGCAGTCGAAGGGTCTCGCCGAGCAAAACCCCGGCGGGTAACGCGCTTTCAACGTCGGGATGGCATCGCGGGCATCGTGCTTCCGGGCTGCGGAGACGTTGTCAAGGCGTTTCCGGCGCTCGCGGATACAAGGTCGTCACTTTTCACGTGGAGGGATTCACTTCGGGGACGATTTGATCTATCATGCCGAAAACAAAGAGCAGGCATGGCAGATCAAGCGAACCAGGATGAACCGGAGATCGGTGTCGGTTCAGCAGGCGGGCGGCGGTACAGCCGTCGGGAAGCCATTCAGGCTGTCACGAAATATTCCGCCGCACTTGCCGGTGCGGCAACGGTGACGCTCTCTGCCGATGAAGCCCTCGCCCAGTCGAGGGCTTGTTCACGTGCACGCCGCAGGAACAGCCGGACCGGCCGCCCGCCGCTATGGGCCGTGCGGCTGATCTGCCGTTTCAGAAGATGAGCGGCGGGCAGGCCGGATTGCGGTCCGCGCCACTTGAAACTCACGACGGCCATCGGAACGAGCGGGCTCCTGAGCCAAGTGTTTCCGACGGTTCATGGCACGACATACGGCAGGCAATCGAACCCCTGCCGCTGCACGAGAGGATGGTTCTCCATTCTCGACATTCGGGCGCGGTGGTTTTCTCCGATTCACTCGGCTTCGCCCTTCTCGAGAGCCTTGCCGCTGGCGACACCGCTGCGCTCAGTCGGTCGTTATCGGCGCGGCAAGGCTTCTCCGCCGAAGATGCCGATGCTCTACTTCGCGAAATCCGGACAACTTGGGACGCGGCCGGACTGCTTGCGCCCGCTCCCCCCGACTTCGACCTGAATACGACGCGGCTTCACGCCGACCGGCGCGGCATCACGCTAGATCTCGCAGATGGCCGAACAAACGTCCGGGTGAGATGCGACTGCGACGACATCGCCATGCGCACGGCAAGAACGTTCGGCGCATATATCGCACGGCCGAAGCAAGAGGCGCTCTACACCATAGACGTCGTCAAGGAAGCCGGTCTCTGTACGGTCGTGCGCGATGGTCGCCCGGCGTGGCATTCGACGGACGGAGACTCCGCCCGGTTCGTTCTCTTTCAGGAGATCATCGGCATCCTCGCAGGCGAAGAGGATGTCGGTGCGGTCGTCCACGGGGCGCTGGTCGTCCGGAACGGGAGCAGTATGATCTTGGCCGGCCCATCTGGCCGCGGCAAGACCACGCTGGCGCTTGCGCTTGCGAACGCCGGATGGACTTACGCAAGCGACGATCTCTTCGCGCTTCACCAGGACGGCATTCACGCGATCGCGCTGCCCATGCGGGCCCATGTGAAACCGCGTGCCACGCGTGGACTTCTCGCCGGGCGGGAGTATCGGATGCCCAGGCGCAGCGTGGAGCCTGGCCGCATGCTTCGGATCGACAGCCTCGTGTTCCCCTCCTATTCCGAAGGACACGAGACGGAGCGTCGCGCAATCGACCCGGCGGACGCGCTCCAGATCCTGCTGCAATCGGGGACCGAACCGTCGCGCCGGGATCGCTCGCTCCGGCCACTTGTCGAACTGGTCAAGAACGTCCGCGCCGTGGGATTGAGTTACGGGTCGACCTCGGCGGGGATCTCCGCATGCGCCACGCTGGCGCGGACGGATTTCTCGTGACCCCCGCGGCACGTCTGCCACTACTGCCGAACAGGGTGGGACAGGCCACAAAGAAATTGCCCTTTCGACGCTACATTTGGTAGAAGAAAAAGAAAATCGAGCAGTGAATGAACCAGAACAAGCCTCTCCGCCTCGAGAGCGGGGCGCGTCGCGAACCCGAAGAGTTCGATGACGAAATAGATCTTGTCGGCTTGGCGAGAACCGTCTGGCGAGGCAAGTACTGGATGGCCGTCGCGGGAGTCATCGGTCTCGCGATCGCATGGTATCAGGTGACGTATCAGACGACGCCGATCTATCGGGCGACGTCGACCCTCGCACTGGACGTCTACTCTCCGAGCCTCGTGAGCTTTGACACGGTTTTCACAGGCATGTCCGGAGACGACGCGGAACTCCAGACCGAGATCGCCGTGATGCGCTCGCGCAGGTTGATCGGCAAGCTGGTGGACCGGCTGAACCTCATGAATGACCCGGAATTCAACGGAAGCCTCAAACGGGACGCGGCGGAGGCCGGGCTGATGGACGGGGCCAGCGATACTCTTGCTCGTCTGAAAGATGCCGTGCGATCCACCGTCGAACGCGCGGGCGTCATTCCGCCCCGGCCTCCGGAAAACGAGACCCCTCCGACGCCCGAGAAAGCCCTCGAAAAAACGGTGACCTCCGTGACCGACAGCATCACCGTCACGCGCGAGGAATGGAGCTACCTGATCAAGATCACCGCAGCCACTGAAGAGGCCGGCAAGTCGGCTCTCATCGCCAATACACTTGCCGAACTCTACATCGAGGATCAGCTCGAGACGAAATTCGAAAAGATGCGCCAGGCGACCGACTGGTTGTCGGGACGCGTTGCCGACCTGCAGTCGGACGTCGAGTCGTCGGCGCGGGAACTGAAAGACTACGTCGCGAACGCGAACCTGATCAGCGAAGAGGTTCTTCAGGCGCTCAATCTGAGACTCAAGGAACAACGCGAACGCCTGTCGGAGACCGCGTCGTCCGCCGCCGCTCTGGAGACGAGGATCGCCGCCATGAAGGCCGCCCACGCGAACGGCGCGCCCGCCACGATCGCCGCGGTGTCGGAGGATCCCACGCTCGACCGGATCCTGCCGCAAGTGCTGACGGGTGACGTGGCCGCGACGGAACTCTTCAGGGCGCGCTATGACCAGTTGATGACACGGCTCTCCTCCGATCTCGAAAGAACCCGGTCGCAGCAAGGGCTGCTGGAGCAGGCGATCGCGCGGCAACAGGCGGAGATCGAGCAGCAGTCGGATGAGCTCGTGAAGGTCGAGCAGCTCCAGAGAGAGGCCGAGGCGAACAGGCTTCTCTACGAGTACTTCCTGACACGGCTGAAGGAGGCCTCGGTCCAGGAAGGTGTTCAGCAGGCCGACGGCCGCATCATATCCCCGGCCGTGGTGCCCGGAGGGGCGTCCAATCCCGGCCGCAACAGGACGCTTGCGATGGGGCTCCTTGTCGGAGCGTTGCTCGGCGGCGGTCTCTTCTTCCTCAAGGAGCGGCTCGACCGCCGCATCCGGACGCCCGAGGAACTCGAAGAGGTCTACCCGATCCCGATACTCGGCCAGATTCCGAAGATACCCGGCTGGTCGAGGCGGGCGGTGTTCGACTACCTGACCCGCCGTCCTGCTTCCTCTGCGAGCGAAGCGGTGCGGAACCTTCGGACATCGCTTCTGCTGTCGAACTCGGCCGCGGCACCTCAGGTGATCGCGATCACATCCGCGCTGCCCGGCGAGGGCAAGACGACGACCGCCTTCGCGCTTGCCCACAACTACTCGGGCCTCGGCAAGAAGGTCCTGCTCGTCGAAGGCGACGTGCGGCGCGGCACCTTCTCTGAACTCGTCGACCGCAATGGCACGAAGACGGGCCTCGTGGAGGTGGTCGTCGGCGACGCCATCCTCGAGGAAGCGACCGTCCGCCCGGACGGCATGGCGTTCGACATTCTTCTTGGCGGCCAGACGAGCCTCAATCCCGCCGACGTCCTGTCGTCCAAGGACTTCGGCGAATTCCTCGCCGAGGCCCGCAAGATCTACGATCTGGTGATCATCGACACGCCGCCGCTTCTCGTCGTGCCCGACGCGCGCGTCATCAGCCAGCACGCGGATGCCATTCTCTTCAGCGTGCTCTGGAACAAGACGACCGCCGATCACATACGCGACGCGATCCAGCAGATCACCAGCACGGGCCTCAGACCTTCGGGCTTCGTTCTCGGCAACATAGACCCGCGCGGGATCCGCAAGTACGGCTACGCCAACCGGTACGTTGCCTACAACAAGGCCTATGCGAAGGCCTACTACCGGAACTGAAGGTTCACGCGCTCAGTTCGTCACCGCCGAGACGACGACGTTCGGGATGATGAGGGACACGGCGCGATTCCAGCGCGTGACGGGCTGCTCGGCGATGAAGACGATGTCGTTGGGCCGCATCTCGAAGCGCGTCGCGACAAGAAGGTTTCCTGCGTTCTCGGCATCGAGTTGATAGGCGGTAAGACCTCCGAAATCGACGGGGTTCGAGGACCCGCGAAGAACGTAGATGTGCCGCGGGCTGCCGTCCCTCGTCGAGAAGCCGCCTTCCCCGAAGAGCACGTCGGCGAGGCTCGCCCGTCTTTCGAAGGGCAACGGGAGCCTCGATTGCGCGGCGACCTCCCCCGCAAGGTAGACATAGTCGCGATCGACCGCGTCAAGTTCGAGCTGACTGCCGAAGATCGACCGGCGCTCGCCGAGGTCGTCACGCAGACCTTGCGGGTCGTAGGTCGTGCGCACGACGATGCGGTCGCCTTCGGTCAGCGGGTATTCCTGGACGCGCGGCGTGGAGTAGAGCGCGCTGGCGGGTATCTCGAAGGCCTGCCCGTCCCGGTAGAGCTGAATCGTCGCGAATTCCGGATCCGGGGTGGCAAGCCCGCCAGCCTGGAGAATGGCTTCGTTCAGGGTCAGCCGCGTGAGACCGATGGGCACCACCGATGGCGAGGAAACCGCTCCGGCGACCTCGACACGCTGCGAGCGGAACTCCGCGATCTCCATCGTGAACGAGGGTTCGACGCCGGCTTCGACCAGGCGCCGGAACAGGACGGCTTCGGCGTCCTCGATCGTCATGTCTGCGATGCGGACGCGGCCGACGTTCGGAATCGCGATGGCTCCGTCGTCCTGCACCGTGTAGCCTTGGCGGGCGTTCTGGGCCGCCAGCAGTCCCGAGAGCTGCTCCACCGTCGAGGCCGACGTCGGGATCGACAGGACGAGCACGTCCCCGACCCCGATGGTGTAAGGCGTTGCAGGAGGCGCAGGAGGCAGCGACACGGGGCGCGAGGCGGCGGCGTCCGACGGCTGCGAACTCACGAAGGTGGTCAGGGCGGCCGGAAGCTGGCGCGGGGTATAGGGCGTGCGGTTCGCCGCGATCGCGGTTTCGGACGTGAGCGGCACGACGCGGACCTTGACGCCCGCTTCGGTCACTTCCTCGGTCACGGACGGGCTGATGTAGGCGACGCCGCAGCCCCCGAGCGCCGTCAGGAGCGCGATGCCGGACGCGGTGCACAGGGCTCGCGCGGCGGCGCGGGCGAGCGTGCCGGCGGGCGCGCCGTCGTGGGTCTCTGAACGTGGCTGCATGTTCTTCATTGTGTGTCGCTCGTCGCTCCGGCCTCGCTCTGCGCCATGGCTCCCAGAAGAAGGCCGATACCCAGAAGCCCGCCCAGCGCCGCCACCCCCAGCCCGTCATCGTCCTGCGGCGGCGGCGCGGCCAGATCGCGACGATCCACGCAGGAGAAGACCTCGCCCGGATAATCCTGATATTCGGGAAGGACCGATTTGTCGACGAGACAGTAATAGTCGCAACCCGGGAGCTGAGAACTCACGAACGTATGGAGTGACGTCCCCTCGACAGCGCACTGTCGATTGCCGACCTGCTGCAGCTCCTGCGCGGATAGCGGAGCCGCGGCCAGAGTGAGAGCGAGCGCGAGTTTCGTGGCGGTCTTCAGGATGGGCATGTCAGGGGGCCTCCCGTGGGACAACGATGAGTGTGGCGGGCACGAGGATAGGGGACACCGTCGGCTCACGGCGAGGCGTCCCGCGCGAGAAGCGGATGGTGCCGACACTGTCGCTTATCCATTGCGTGGACGCGACGATGGCGTCCCCCGGTGTGGAGACGAGGTACTCGTTTCGGAACCCGTCCCCGACGCCGTCGCAGCGCTCGGAGACCGGACGGACGCGAGAGCGGCTGGCGGGCGCCTCACGCACCGCTCCGAAAGACAGGGTGCATCTGAACGCGCGCGTGCGCACCTCGTTTTCCCCGTCGAGATAGCGATGCACACGCGTCAGGGGGCCGGCCCGCCGCTTTCGGAGGGCGTCGAGCACGTCGGCGACGTCCGCCGAATAGAGATCGTCTCCCAGCGCGAAGGAGGAGACGAGCACGCCGGACCGGAACGCGAAGGCGCTGCCGTCGGCCGCGGCCCAGGTCGTCACTCCGTCCCGCGAGGCGATCGGGCGAAAGGTGCCGGACGATCCGTCCGACAGTCGCGTCGCGATCAGCGTCTCGCCCGTCGCGTCGGCCTGCCGGGCGGCCGGCGCCGATCCAGCGAGGCCGATCCCCGCGACAGACACCACACCCGGCCCATGCTCGGAGCTGCACGCGCCGAGAAGAAGCGCGACGAGGCCTGCGGCCACTCTATTCCGGAGACACCTCATCGCCAGAACCTCGGCCACTCTTCCTGCAGCGTCCGGTCGTGCAGCGGCCGGACGATGTCGTAGAGCCGGTTCGGCACCGACAGCCGCGCGCCGCCATCGCGCAGGACCGGACGAATTGTCGTCTCGAAGGTCTGACGCGTCTGCCGCCCGGTGACCCAGTCGAGCGGGATCGTCACGCGAATGCCCTTGTCGAAGGAGCCTTCTCCGAAGTCGTCGAAACTGACATCCGTCAGCGTCGCGAAGGCCCCGATCCGAAAGCCGTTGTCGAACTCGCGCGTGATCTCCAGCGTCGACCCCCAGTCTCCCGCGAGGTACCGGCCGGCGTCCAGCCGGGCGTGAAACCCGTTCGCCAGGGCGTAGTAGCCCGAAACATGGCCGGTCACGACGTCGTAGTCCCGAAACCCGAAGAGCTGGTCGAAGTCGCGCTGGCGGGCGTAGTTGACGTCCGCGCCGAGGCCGAACCGCGAGTCGTGCGGCTTCCAGAGAAGCTCGGCGGACAGGCCGCCGAACATCTTTTCCAGATATCCGGCGGTCACGCGGCCATAGAGCGCCTCTCCCGGACGGAAGAAGGTCTCGGCCACGAGGTACTCGAGCGCCGGATCGCCTTCGCGATTGTAGATCGCGTTTTCGGAGCGCACCCGCGGCAGCACCGAATCCGACGGCCGGGTCGACGTGTCGAGATTCCCGAACGCCTTCTTCCGGACCGACCCGGAAAGAAACGTGCCGCCGCCCAGCGCGACGCGAGCACGGGCACGAAGACCGACGTCGGCGCGCAGGGGCGCGTCGGGGTCGAAGACCTCGGTGTCGAGATAGGGCCCGAGGCTCCACGCGAGCGGCGGGCTGACCTGCGGGCGCGGCGGCGCCGCGCCTGCGAGTGCGTCCGAAATATCGGCGCGCACGAACGACTGCCACGCTCCGTCCGGCGCGAACTCGAGCGCCTCCAGATCGCCGCGCCGGAGCCGGGCCGTGGTGATCGGCATTCCGAATTCGGCGAGGACGATGACGAATGTCTCGATTTCAGCCGGCATCCGACGCGCGAGGACGCGGGCGGTCCGGCCGATGGCCTGCGCGGCCGAGCGGTAGCGCAGATTGCCGACCCGGACGGTCGCCCGGGTCCCGTCGATCCGGAGCGTCTCGAGGGCAAGGCCTTCCGACGACAACTCCCGGCGAAGCGGCGCGCTGACCGGCGCACCGGCCGATGCGGCGACGGTTTCCAGATCGCCCCACCCCAGGTCCGCCGCGCTGCGCCTCGGGGCGATCGGGGGCGGAACCGGATCGGGGGTCGCGCCGAGCGGCGGCGACTTGGGATTGAAGACGCCGGTGAGCCCGATCCCGACTTCCGTCCCGTGCAGGACGAAGGCCGAGAGGTCCACGCCTCGCGCGACGCGATAGCTCAGGCCGACATTTATCGGACTTTCGCGATCGAGAAGGCCGCGGCGGACTTCGGTCGCGTATCCGTCCGACGAGTACTCGGCCTTGAGCGTCAGGCGCTCCGTCGCTTGCCATGAGATCCCGCCGAAAAGCGCGGCATCCCCGCGGAACCACGTATCCGCGTTGAACCGGCCGCCGCCGGCGGTCCCCGGCGGACGATCCGAGAACCGGTCCGACAGAACCCCCAGTGGATTGTCGAACCCGCCGTCGCTCGCGAAGCGGCCCCAGCCGAGGCCACCGGATACCTCGACGGACGGCGCGACACGGCGTGTGGCCACCAGGTATTCGCCAGCGAAGACGCCCGTGCCGAGCACGTCCTGAAGCCCCAGGGCTATCTCCGGCCACCCTCCACGCTCTTCGGCGAGGGTGAACCGCAGATCGAAGCTCCGGTCGTAAAGGTTTGCGCCCGGCCCGCTGTAGTCCTCGATCACCGAATAGCGGAAACTGCCGGAGACGCGCGGCAGAACCTGAAACGTGAAGGTGGTCCGCGTCGTCGGGCTGGAGGATGACACCGTCGTCGCGACCTCGGCATCCGCCGCCGAGCGCGCCGTCGGCATGTCGACGAGCCCGGGTGTTCCATAGACGCCGTAAAGGCCGGGGACATCTTGCGAGAGCGCCTGCGGGGCGGGCAGCGCCGTCCCGGCGATGAGCACCCCGAGCCATGCGGATACGCGCGCCTGCCGTGACGCGTTCCCACCCTTTCGGGCTGCCTTCCGTGGCGCTCCGAGCTTCCTGGCCTGCACTGCTCGCCCGTCAGCGGACCTCTCCGGCTCCTGCCGGGCGCCCGCTCCCATTGATTTTCTTCAGCCTAATGGCAATCCTCGCAAGCTGCATCGGAAAACAAAGGCGTCCGGCGTGGTCCGGTCGGGTCGTGGCACCTCGGCCACGCGCGTCGGTCGTTCCTTGCCAATCGGCCGCGCTCTGCGGCGGGGCCAGTGGTCTCGCCGGGATCGCGATGGTAGGGAACGCCGATGGTCGTGCATCTCTTCAGACGCAAGGACGGCGGCGGCGCGGCGCGTTCCGTCGCGCCTGTCGTGGCACCGGACGAACGCATCTACGCGATCGGCGACGTCCACGGCAGATACGACCTGCTGATCCGGCTCCTCAGGCGGCTCCACGACGACGCACGGCGGTTCTCCGACCAACGCCGCCCGAGGTTCGTCTTCCTCGGCGACGTCATCGACCGCGGCGAAGAGACGAGGCTCGTCCTCGACGCGCTGAGCGCTCTGACCGCCGATCCGACGGATGACGTGGTCCTGCTCCTCGGCAACCACGAAGCCGCCTTGTTGGCTTTCCTCCGCGACCCGGTGGCGGGCGCGGCATGGCTGGAGTTCGGCGGGTTGCAGACGCTCGCGAGCCTGGGGATCGCCGCACCCCGATCCTGGACGGATCCGGCGGAGAAGATCCGGGTCCGGGACGCTCTCGGCGCCCGGCTGGCGCCCTACGGCCCTCTCTTCGAGAGGTTCCGGCTCTGTCTTCGCTCCGGCGACGTCGTTTTCTGCCACGCCGGGCTCGATCCCGGCAAACCCGTGGACGCGCAGGACGAGACCGCCCTCACCTGGGGGCATCCGAGGTTTCTTGTGGATATACCCGTTCCGGACGTGCGGATCGTGCACGGACATTTCGACGCCGCCGATCCGGTCAGCCGGCCGGGACGGATCTGCGTCGATACCGGCGCCTACTACAGCGGCGTCCTGACGGCGGTGCGGCTCGACGCGGGCGAGGCCTTCCTGTCCGTCCGGGCCGGGTCCGACGGCGCCTGAGCCCGCTCAGTCCACCGTCATCAAGCAGCCACCGGGATCCGTCGCGCGCCCCGTCGCACGATAGACGGCCAGGCCGACGATCTCCCGGACGGCGGTCTCGAGGTCGCGCAGATGGCCGGACAGATCCCAGCCGATGCCGTCGGAGAACGGCTGGCCGCGGTAATCCGTCGGCCAGGGGACGATGTCGCTCCAGCCGGCCGCGCAGTAGCTCTCGACCGCGCGGGGCATGTGGAAGGCGCTCGTCACGAGAAGCCAGGCGCCGGAGCCGTCCGTGCGGTGTTCGAGCGACAGCCGGGCGTTCTCCGCCGTGTTGCGCGAGCCGCCCTCGAGGATGAGCCTTTCCGGCGCGAGACCGGCGCCTGTGAGCAATCGCTCGGCAACCGCCGCCCCGGAGGGACCGGACTGGCTCAGCGAACCGATGCCTCCGGTGAAGAGCACGACCGCCTCGGGATGGCGGTCCGACAGGGACAACGCCGCGATGAAGCGGTCGCCGGCCTCGTTCACGAGCGGCTGTCCCCATGCCGCGCTGCGCCTCGTATCCTCCCCTCCCCCGAGGAGGATGATGCCGGCGACCTCCCGCAGCACCGGGTTCGGCGGATAGCGTGCTTCGAGGCTGTTCAGGATCGGCACTCCCAGTGGCAGGATCGCGATCATCGCGAAGAGCCCCGCGCCGAGGCCGGTGAGCCACGTCGCCGTGCGCACGCGACCGAGGCGCAGGAACACGAAGCCTGCGGCGACGGACAGGAAAAGCCAGGTCTCGAGCTTCAGAAAAGGCGCCAGCCCCTTCGAGACGACGAAGAAGAGGGTATCCATACCGGAGGTATACCGGCCGCCGGCGCGGCTTGTGAACTCGCAGCCGCCGCCCGCGCGCCGCGATGGTGTAGATATGCCGCTCAAGGAACCCCGCCGGGCCGTCCGCGTTCTTCCATGGAACCATCAACGCGAGGGAGACCGACATGAACTGGGACCAGATCAAAGGCCAATGGACGCAGATGAAGGGCGAAGCGAAGCGCCGGTGGGGCAAGCTCACCGACGATGACCTCACCCGCATCGAGGGCGACCGCGACAAACTCGTCGGGACGCTTCAGGAGCGCTACGGGCACACCAAGGAGGAAGCGGAGCGCGAGGCGGACGAATGGTCGCGGGGGACCGCCTGACCATGCCGGACACGCACCGCAGCGACACCGAGGTCGTCAAGGAATTCTTCGCCGAGTTGTCGAAGCTCCGGGCAGGGATGCTCGGCGTGATGGACCGCGAGGCCCGCATGCGCCCGATGACGCATTTCGTGGACGAGGACACCAAGACGCTCTGGTTTCTCACCTCGCGCAGCACCGAACTCGCCGCCGAGATCGGGGACGGCGGCATCGCGCACTATTGCCTGATGGACGATGCCAGCGGCTATTACGCGTGGATCTCCGGAACGCTTCGCCCGAGCGAGAACTCCGGCAAGATCGACGACATCTGGGGGCCGACAACCGCGGCGTGGTTCACCGGCCGGGACGACCCGGACCTCCTCCTGCTCGAAATGCCGCTCCGAGAGGCCGAAGTCTGGACCTCGACCGACAGTTCGGTCCAGTTCGGGATCGAGATCGCCCGCGCGAACATCGACCCGGAAAAAAAGCCCGACGTCGGATCCCACCAGACGATCCGGTTCTGAGGATCGCCGCCGGCGGAATCCGATCCGCCGGCGGCCCCTTTCGCGCCGCCCTTTCGAGGTTTCCCCGACATGCCGACGCTGATCGACACCCTGACGCATGGGGAGTTCCGTCCGCTGCCTCTGGGCGACGGCGCGCGCAAGGCGGGGATCGAGATCGAATTCGGCGGTCTCGAGGAAGAGGAGGCGGCCGGACTGATCGCCGAAACCGTGGGCGGCCGCGTCGTGAAGAAGGGGGAGCACGAGTTCCGCATCGAGGATACCGATATCGGAACGGTCAAGGTAATGCTCGACACGGCGTTTCGCGCGCGCCATCCGTCACCGATTAAAGCGGCTCTTCTCGACCTCTCGCGGGTCGTCGTGCCGGTGGAGATCGTGACCGAACCGCTCGACAGGGCCCGGCTCCCGATGGTCGACGGGCTGCGCGCGGCGCTTCGCGAGGCGGGCGCCACCGGCAGCAGGTCCGGGCTGTTCCTGGGATTCGGGGTGCACTTCAATATCGACGTCCCGGGAGAAGACGCCGGCGACATCATACCGACCGTCACGGCCTTCGCCTTCGCCGAGGACTGGCTCCGCCGAGAGACGCCGATCGACACGACACGCCGGGTCCTGCCGTTCGTCGATCCCTACCCGCGCCGCTTCGTGGACCGGCTGGCGCAGGAGGGACCGGAATGGACGACGGCGGATCTGACGCGGGTTTATCTTGAAGAGACGCCGTCGCGGAACCGCGGACTGGATCTGCTTCCTCTCCTGCGCCACATCGACGAACCGACGGTCGTGGAGGCGCTGGGAGACACGGCGTCTTCCGTACATGCCCGGCCGGCGTGGCACTACCGGGTGCCCGACAGCCGCATCGACGAGGCGGCCTGGAGCCTCGCCTACGAATGGAATCGCTGGCGCATCGTGGAGTGCGTCGCCGCGAACCGGCGCCTCCTCGAGCGGCTGCGCGCCGACTGGATGAGGCATCGCGACAGTCCGACGGGCACCACGGGGGATTGGCGCCGCCACGTCGAGGACGTGTTGACGGCCGCTCCGGACATCTTCGAGGCGGCATGATCCGGCCGAGGATCGGCGTCACCACCTCGTCCCGCTCGGGCTGGAGGATCTTCCCCCTCGTGGCGCTCAATCTTCGCCTTGCAGGCGCGGATGGCGTCCGCTGGGGCGTGGGGCGGCCGTCCGATCTCGAGGACGTGGACGGCGTCGTCATCGGCGGCGGCGACGATATCGGGCCCGATCTCTACGGTGGTCACCTCGTCGCCTCGGCGCGCATCGACCCCGAGCGCGACCGGCTCGAACGGCGCATCGTCGAGACGGCGCTCGAACGCGGGATGCCCGTCCTCGGGATCTGCCGCGGGGCGCAGATGCTGAATGTCGCGCTTGGCGGCACGCTCCACGCGGACGCCTTCGCGCGCCACGCGGACAGCGACAGGTTCAAGACCGTTCTTCCGAAGAAGACGGTGCGTATTCGTGAAGGAACGCGGCTCGCCGGCCTCGCGGGCGAGGAGCCGATGCGGGTGAACGCGCTGCACTCGCAGTCCGTCGACCGGCTCGGAAGCGGGCTGCGGATCGCGGCCGAGGATCGGGGCGGCATGGTGCAGGCCATCGAGCGGATCGAGGATCCCTTCGCCCTCGGCGTGCAATGGCACCCCGAGCACCTGTTCTACGCCCGGCGCCAGCGGCGCATCTTCGCCGGGCTCGTCGCGGCCGCGCGTGCGGCATGCGCGGGACGCCGCCAGCTGCCCGCCGTGGATCGCGAGATGGGCTAGGTCGTCTTCGCGGGCGGCTCTTCGTGTCCGACATCGAGCACGAGGTGCGAGCCCTGGCGCGCGAGATAACGGACGGCATCGACGGAGACTTCCCTGTCGGCGCCGGAGGGGAGCAGCCCGCTTTCCCCGACGAGAAGCCAGCGGATGTCGAGCGTGTCATCCTCGAACAGAAGATCGTGGATCACGCCCAGCTCTCCATCACGGCCGAAGGCGGGCAATCCCAGCCACGCGCTCGCGTGCTGCATCCGGGCGACCGCCTCGTTCTCCGGGCTCGTCTCCTCCGACGGCTCCGTCTCGCTCTGCGCAAGCATCTGTTCGTAGAGCAGGATGGGCGCGTAGGTGCCGCCGAAGGGTCCGACCATGATGGGCGGCCAGCCAGTCAGGTCGATCCCCTCCGCTTTGGAGTAGTCGCTCCATCGCGGCGCCGTATCCAGCGCGTCCGGCGCGACCTCGACGGCCCACTCCGTCCGCTGCGCGGTCGGCGGGGCGAGGAGATCGCTCGACAGAAGCACCTCGTCGCTCCCGAACCAGCCGCCGGTGTCGACGGCGAGATACCGCAGCCGCCAGTCGCGCATGCGAAAGAAGATCTCGCGCACCGGCAGGGTTCTTTCGCCTGCCGCGACGCGACCGGTCAGAAGATCCTTCATTGAATGCAGCATCGCCTCCCCCTTTCCGGCAGGCAACGCCGCAGCCGCGAAAGATGTTCCTGACCCACGCCTGCGACCCGTGACGATGGGTCGGTCGACTTGTCGGGTAAGGGCGGTCACCGGCAACGACGCAGGGGAACTAGCGGGACATAAGCGCCGTGCCGGTGACCTCAACCGCCTCACCTGCAAGCGGGCTTCGGTGTGCGGTACGAGCAGAACACGTGGCTCTCGCGTTGGTTCCCGCCTTCGGAACCGGAATCCGGATTTTTTCGTTTTCGCCGCGAAGCACCCAAGGAGACGACATGGCACCGGAGAGAACAGACGCGCCCGGCCCCGAGCCGCGGGCAAACAATCCCCACAATCTCTCGCCCGGCGGAGAGGCCGCGGAGCGGACGGGACCGTCCCACGGAGGGGAGGCGACGACGGGGGACGTGCCGCGGTGGCCGCTCTATCTGCTCGGCGGGGTCAGCGTGCTCGCCGGCATCCTCGCCATCGCGGTGCCGTTCGTCGCGTCGCTGACCGCCGCGATCCTTGTCGGAGGGCTTCTCCTCGGCAGCGGGATCGTCGGCCTCGTCACCACGTTCCGGCGACGGGACGGAAGCCAGATGGCCGCGGCCTTCGCCGTTGCCGTCATCTCCGTCATCGCGGGTCTTCTCATGCTCTTCCAGCCGGTCGCGGGGATTATCGCGCTGACCACCCTCATCATCGCGTTCTTCGCCGCGATCGGCGCGCTCCGCGTCTGGTACGGGGCCAAGAGCCTCGGCGAAGGCGGTGGCTGGATGATTGCGACGGGAATCCTGTCGCTGGCGCTTGCCGCCCTGCTCTGGTTCGGTCTTCCCTTCAACGCGGCCTGGGTGCCGGGGGTCCTGCTCGGCGTCGACCTCGTCATCTGGGGCACCATGCTGATCGTGTTCGGCGGGCGGATGGGAGCCGGCGCATCAACGCGCGACCGGACCGCATGACGTCCCACCTGCAAGGGCCACGGCGCATCCCGCCAGTTCCTACTCTGCCCGGTCCGTCGAACTGACCGCTTCGTAGCCCGAGACGACATCCAGCAATTCCCGGGTGATCGTCTCCTGCCGCCGAAGCCGGTAAAGCGCGCGAAGGCTGTCGCGCCGCTCCTCGATGTTGCGCTCGGCCGCCTGCATCGCCGCGAGGCGGGAGGCATGTTCGCTGGCCAGCGCCTCGGCCAGCGCGCGATAGATCACGACGAAGAGCCGCTGCTGCACGAGCCACGACATCAGCCGGTCGGGATCCATGCGGAACAGCGGCAAGGACCGCCCGGGCCAGTCCGTGTCCGCGAGCTTGCGCAGATAGGTCATTGGCAGAGGCAGCAGCCGGTGGGCCTGCGGCTTTGCCGTGGTGCGGCCGTCACGCCGGTTGTGCAGGAGCCACACGTCTCCGACGCCCTCGGTCCGTGTCCAGCGGTCGATCTCCACGATCACCGCCTGGACCAGCCGCGTCAGCCCCTCCACCGACCCGGGGAGGGGATGCACGGCATCCGCACGCCGCCCGTCCGCCTCCAGCCGTGCCACGGCGCGCGCCCCGATGACGCCCAGCACCACCGGCCCCTCGCCCATCCGCGACAGCGCGAAGCGCGTGATCTTGTCGTTGTAGCCCCCGCACAGCCCGCGATCGGAGCCGATCACGATCATGGCCCGACGGCCGGTCGCGCCCTCCGCCCCCGGCAGAGGCAGGCCCGCCTGCATCCGCTGGCGCAGCAGCGCCATCATGCCCAGTTCGACGGTCTGCGAATAAGCCGCCATCGCCGCTTCGGCGTGTTCGTATTGCCGGATGCTGACCGAAGACAGGGCTTTCATCGTCCGCACGATGGACTGGATATCGCCCGCGGTCTCGAGCGCGTCGGAGAGGCTTTCAAGCGTGTCCATCGGCCGCCTCCGGCTGCATTGCGGACAGCGCCTCGCGCATCAGGTCGATCAGCGTCGCGCGATCCTCCGGGCCAAGCTTCGCGCCCGCGGTGATCCGGTTGCAGACATCCGGCGCCCCGGCGCGCACGGCCTCCCGGACCGCCCGCTCGGCCTCGGCCACGGCATCGGGCTCGAGCGCGTCGAAGAGCCCTTCCGTCGCGGCGAGCAGGGCCGCGATCTGCCCGGGCACGTCGATATGGTCGTGCTCACGCTGCTTGAGCACCTCGCGCACGCGCAGTCCGCGCGTGAGCTTGCGGCGGGTCTCGGCGTCGAGCTGGGTGCCGAAGCGGGCAAAGGTCTCCAACTCCTCGAACTGCGCATACATCAGCCGCAGGTTGCCCGCGACGGCGCGAAACGCCGGCAATTGCACCTTGCCGCCCACGCGGCTGACCGAGGTGCCGATGTCGATGGCCGGCAGATGCCCCTTTTCGAAGAGCGATGGCGAAAGATAGATCTGCCCGTCGGTGATCGAGATAAGG